>JAHJRU010000084.1 GCA_018830745.1 Chloroflexota bacterium | reverse complement strand
TAAGAAACTCGGGATTATACCGACTGGTAAACCTGATATGTCCATCGCAGTATTTGTCCGCTATGCCGCAGAGGTCACGAATGAAATCTGTGCTAACCAGCTTGGCGGACCCGCACCTGACGGTATATACCTCATCGCCGGTTTCGGATACGTGCTTATAGACACCAGGTTTAATATTTTCGTGGTATTTCCACTTTCCATAGTTCTTGGCAATAACTTCCGGGAGCATCTCCCGATAGTCTGGGGGGCCTATATCGGTTTTAGCCATTTTTTGTTCACTCCTTCAGAATTCTCCAAGTTTCAGCACCTGTAACAGGGGATTACTTCAAACGCCATTTCTTGAAATCATCCAGTGTCGGCACGTCTTGCTCTCTCCAGAAGATATACGGGTTCGCCCGGGGAACCTTAACCATCTGGGCAACCGGCGGTACATCAACTGCCTTGATAAACTCGCCCATTCCCACGCGGTCAATGAGTTCGGACAGCCTCTCTCTGGTCTTGCCATTCTCATCCCACCAGTCAACTATCTTCTCCCATAGCTCCTTGAACTCCGTATATGGAGGCTCCATCTTCATGAAAGGAATCAACACGGTGGAGAGAACCGCCCCGTGCATAACTGGCGCCTTGGCTCCGACCAATATAGTAGCCCCGGTATCGGTTCCGGGCCGAATAGCCTTGGGCATCATGTTGATGCAATGCATACACCGGACGCAGTCTTCAGGCCTGGCCAACTCAAGTTTGCCGTTCACCATCTCCAGTGCATCCGTGGGGCATCTGCCGACTACCAGTCCTTCGACATTCAACCCGCTGTTCAGGTACTCCTTAACCTGGTCCTGGTCAATCCTCAGCTCATCTCTCCAGGTACCGATGACAGAGGTATCAGCCCTGGCAATAGCCGCCACGCAATCGTTGGGACAGCCGGATGCTTTAATCTTGGTCTTATAAGGGAATGGCGGCCGGTGAAGAAAGTCCTGATAGGTCATGGTTACATCGTAGATGAAGTTCATGGTATCGATGCATGCCCATTCGCACCGTGCCTTCCCGATACAGCCGGTTGGCGTCCTCAAAGCAGAGCCAGAGCCACCCAAATCAAAGCCGGCATCGGACAGGTCATCAAAAGTAGGCTGTAGCTCATCCGAGGTAGTCCCCAGCAGAATGATATCACCGGTTGAGCCGTGCATGTTGGTCAGTCCGCTACCATGCTTATCCCATACATCGCAAAGCTTGCGCAACATGTCGGTGGTATAGAACCAACCGGAGGGATGGTTCACGCGCATGGTATGGAAAGCCTGGAGATGAGGGAAGTCCTCCGGCCTCTGGTGATACCTCCCTATCACTCCACCACCATACCCTTTAACACCAACAATGCCGCCGTGTTTCCACAAACCCTGCTTTTCTACAAAACACTGTTCCTGCGACCTCAGAAGGTCCGCTGCGGCTTCTTTCTTTTTCGCCGCCCGCTTAATTTCCGTGACAAAGCTGGGCCACGGACCCTTCTCTAGCTCATCCATCATTGGAGTATCTGATGCCATGTATCTACCTCCTTGCCTAATATATTAGCGTGGTGCTACCGAAAGAGAGAAATGGTGCTTCCAAGTAATTTCCATTATGTCTTGACTGGTTTCCCAGGGGCTTCGCCTTTAGAATCATCTCATCCCTCGTATCCCCGGCCACCATGGCTGAGCGGATTCGGAAGACCATCAAACACCGGGCCACTGCTTTAGGTGGCAACTATGCTCTTTTATTTGATTGGCATAACCACCATGGCTAACCTGGCTAACGCAGAGCCACTGGGCTACTATAATCGTATTACTTGCCGTAGCCTGCTGGCATCGACTTGCAGACCTAATTTTGAACGAAAAAGACTTATAAAATACTGGCTCCTTCCTAGGTAAATATGCGTATGGTTTCGGCTGAAGCGGTAGTTGTTTTAGCTTACGATAAAGACCCGGCATGGTTATAAACCAGGGTGTCTTCCAGTTGACGCTCTTCTAACTAAAACAACAGATATTTGAGAAGGGACACCCTAGCTGATGCTATCGCAATCAGAATAAATCTGTCAAGTGTTACCCCTGCTCAGGATATTACTCAATCTTAGTTGGCGAATTAAAAGCAATCTCTAGCTTTATCAGCTATCCCCACAGATTGCTTCGCCGTCCCGATTACACCGGGACTTCTCGCAATGACGTTTTTGAACAACCATGAATTAGCAGAACCCTCCCCACCCACGTTTTACGTGGCAACCCTGGTATGATATGCTGAGCAAAACTGTCTGAGCAGCCAACTTAAGGCAGGAGGTGCCTCACTCAGTCGAGAGAGTAATCATGGAAGCCCTTTTTACAGACCTGCCAATATGGCTGAGCTTTGCATTGTTCATCATCGGCGGGGTGATTATTGCCAAAGCTGCCGGTTATTTTGTCGATGCAGCCGTTAACGTCTCCGCGGCTACCCGCCTACCCAAGATGCTGATCGGGAGCACCATTGTGAGCGTAGCCACTGTCACCCCGGAATTCTCCGTATCATTCATCGCTACTGTCCAGGGAAGAGCCGATGTAGCCATCGGAAACGGCATCGGCTCCAGCATAATCAACATCGGCCTGATTGCCGGAATATGTGTGTTAATCAGGGCGGTAACGGTTGAAAAGAAGAAAATCCTAGAGCAGGGTATTTTTATGTTAGCCGCCGGTGTTCTGGTCTATGTCCTGTCCATCGGAGGCACTCTCAGCCGGCTCGATGGTGGAATATTACTGGCGGGCCTGGCGGCTTATCTTTATTACTCTACCAGGACAGCCCGGGCGGAAATGAGAGACGCCAACCTGGATGCACCGCCCGGCGAAGGGCAAGAGATAAACCTGGGGAAGCAGTTCCTGATATTCACGCTTGGGGCACTTGGGATTATCTTCGGCAGCGCCCTGCTGGTGGGCAACGTTACCCCCATAGCCAGGTTCCTGGGCGTCCCCGACCTTATAATAGCCCTCACCCTGGTTGCCCTGGGAACATCACTACCGGAGCTGGTGGTTGCCGTGACCGCCGCGCTGAAGAGACACGGCGAGCTGGGCATCGGCAACGTTATCGGCGCTAACATCATGGACATTTTCTGGGTGCTGGGCAGCTGTTCGCTTTATGCCCCCCTGACGGTTACCCGCCAGACTTTAGTGCTGGATTACCCCTTTATGCTGGTGCTGATGGGCTTGCTGGTGGTATTCCGCTTCACCAGGCACCGCATTGACCGCTGGGAAGGCGGCATGCTTCTCGGCGTACTGGTTATCTATTTAGTATTAATGTTCGGCTATTTTACGTGATGAGTTGTCCTGCTAATTCAGTCTACTGCAATAGAATAAGACTCGCTGTTGATAGCAGGAGGATACTAATTGACCGGGGATATTGTTGCTTTCGTGTTGTTGGCGGCGGTGTATGCCGGTGGCTTGATTGTTTTTTTACGTAGGGCTGGCCCATACCGCCGTATAGATGCGAGGATGGGTAGAATTAGCGGGCTGGCTTACCTGTTGGGCAGGTTAGCCATGATATACCTGGCTATCAATCTGGCTCTTACGCTATCGAGTTAGTTTACGAAAACTATTCCGGCAGCACTTCTTCCAGCTCTTCGCCCTTTTCCGGCAGCCGCTCCCGCACATACTCTATTATCTCCTCCCGCTTCTTCTCGCGGTCTTCCCTTATCTCCCAGATAGCGATGATGGGGAAGAACTTGCTGAAGAGCACATACAGGAGACAAAAGAAGGCGGCGCTGCCAGCCAGTATAGACCATTCCACCCACGTCGGCATGTAAGTGGGCAGGTCAGATGCCAGCCTCTGGGCGGTCAGGGTGGGCACCACGATGACATACCGTTCCAGCCACATCCCGATAACCACGGATATAGATGCTATGGTGGTGCCCAGAATAGTCCTGGTGCGGTTAATGGCCAGGATAGGAAAGGGAATAACAAAGCAGAAAATAAACATAGCCCAGAAAAGGGGCGCAAACTCACCGGTGAACTTGGACCAGAAGACGGTCATCTGAGCGGGCTCATTGCCATAGAAAGTGGTCAGATACTCCGCAAGCGTGAAGTAGAACCAGAAGCACGCCATCACCAGAAGCAGCAGCCCCAGGTTATTGAACTGTTTGTGCTTCAGGTAATCTCCCAAATTATAAAACTTACGGATTAAATACATGGCAATAATAAGCGCCGCCACTCCGGAAAAGATAGCGCCAACGACGAAATAGGGTCCGAAGATGGCGCTGTGCCACATTGGCTGGATGGTCATGGCGAAGACGAAGGAAACCACCGTATGGACGGAGACGGCGATAGGGATAACGGCGATAGCCATTATCAGTATGAGTATATCCAGTACTCTAAGCTGTTTGGCCGTACCGGTAAAACCGGCGGAGAGTATCTGGTAAAGCCATTTCGGACTGTTGCCGCGGTCCCTGAGCAGAGCAATGTCCGGAATCAGGGCTATGTAAAGGAAAAAGGAACTGGCGGTGAAGTAGATAGCTACGGAAGTAACATCCCACAGGAGAGGAGACCCGAACTGGGCGTGCCTTACAAGGTTGAACATGCGGTCGGGTCTGCCAAGGTCGATTATAATACTGCCCACACCAAATAAAAGGACCAGGACGGTAATTAGCTCAGCCGCGCGGGTAACCGGAAGACGCCATTCCGCCTTAACGATACGGAGGATGGCTGATATTAGCGTTCCGGCATGACTGATGCCGATAAAGAAGACGAAGTTAGTGATATAAACTCCCCAGAAAACCTGACGGGAAAGCCCGGTGACCGCCAGTCCATTACGGTACTGGTAGATATAGGCTATGACCCCTAAAATCACTAAGACCCCGAGAATGGAAGCGGTGAGGTAGAAATTTTTGCCGCTGGATTCAATCGGCTTGAACAGTATCTCGTCTTCTTCCATATGCAGGTCTCTTGTAGCCATTACTCTCCCCTAAACAGGTTAATTAATCAGCTTTATAATAGTAAACGTTGGGCTCTGTTCCGAGCTCGGGCAAGCGGCGCACGATGGTGTGGGTTGCCAGAATCTCCCTCAGTTCCGAGTGGTCGTCCAGCAGGTTGCCAAAGGTCAATGCCTTCTCCGGACATGCCTCCACACAGGCAGGCTGCAGTCCTTTGGAGAGCCTCTTGGCGCAGAAGTTACACTTTTCCACCACGCCCCTGGTCCTGGTAGGAAAGTCGGGGTTTGTCTCCTTGATAAAGGGGCGGGGGTCTTTCCAGTTAAAGCTCCTGGCACCATAAGGACAGCCGGCCATGCAGTAGCGGCAGCCGATGCAACGGTGAAAGTCCATCATGACGATGCCGTCTTCCCGCTTCCAAGTCGCCCTGGTCGGACACACTTTAATGCAGGGCGGATGCTCACAGTGATTGCAGAGCACCATAACTTCACTGCCCCTCAAATCGTCTTCAATGAACTCATTGCCATGCTCGGGGAATACCTTCTCATAAGGAGCCGTCCATATCCACTTAATTTCCTCTTCTTTATTGTCGATATCCGGCACGTTATGGTAGTCATGGCAGGCATCCGTGCACGCGGTACAACCGTCCTTCTCCGAACAGGCCGTCAGGTTGACCGCCATGCCCCACTTGGTGGTTGTCCCTACTTCGTGAGGCGGGTCTAGAGCCTCACCCACCGATGCCTCCCCAAACTGCCCTCTGGCAAACACATCGAGGGCCGGCTTAGTCACCATAAAACCCAGCGTAGCCAGCCCGGCTACCTTCAGGAATACTCTTCGATTAGTCTCCATATGTTAACTCCCTCCAGGATCGACGTGACAGCTCCAGCAGTTCGGTACGGCGGCTACATAATCATGGCACTGGTCGCAGAATTCGGCTTTGGGCGAGTGACAATCGAGGCAGGTATCGGTAAGACTCATGTTATATTCCTTACCATCGCTGGCGGTATAAACTCTGACACCCTCGCGAACAACCGTTTCTCTCCAGTCAATCAGCAGGTCCATATGGTTGGCTCTCATCCACTCAGCGTCTTCCACGCACTGTTCCTCATCAGCCGGAAGATTGAGTTCCGGAACATCGCCAATTGTCCCACTGGCGGCACTAATCCAGATAGGGAAACTTACCAATATAAAGAATATGATAATACCGGAGATGATCTTACCGGCATCATACATCCTCCTGTCCCTCCTTTCCATTGAGGGGTTCACCGCGCAGGTCAGTGGTTCTTTCCTTCTCCCCCTTCATAACCAGAGCATTGCCCACCAGCTCGTGGACACCGCTGACCTGCACCTCCGGAACCCAGTATTCGAGAAGAGGCGGCAGGGTGGCTCTATCAATGGCGCAGATACAGGAAAGCAGGTTCACTCCGTGCTCCTCATGGACATACCTTACGGCATTTGCCCTGGGAAAGCCGCCCCTCAACCGCATTTCCATATTTTCATCGGAACCCAGGCCGGCTCCGCTGCCGCAGCAGAAGGTGCGCTCCCTTATGGTGTTATCCGGCATCTCAAAGAAGTTGTTACAGGTATTATTGATGACATAGCGCGGCTCCTCCAGTAAGCCCATACCCCGTGAAGTGTTGCAGGAGTCATGGAAGGTCAAACGCCATTTATCATTCCGACTCGGGTCTAATTTCAACTTGTTATTGTGGATGAGGTCGGCGGTAAATTCGCAGATATGGACCATCTTGGTGGACCTGGCGTTCTCAAACTTCGTGCCCGTTATCGGCGATACCGGTTCCTCCATGAAATCTGCCGGTCCGTTATAGGTGTCCATATACTGATGGATAACCCGCCACATATGGCCGCACTCTCCGCCGAGAATCCATTTCACCCCCAGCCTCTTGGCTTCGGCATATATCTTGGCGTTAAGCCGTTTAGCCATCTCTGCGGACTGGAAGAAGCCAAAGTTTCCACCCTCGGAGGCATAAGCGCTCCAGGTGTAGTCAAGCCCGATTTCATGAAAGAGCATAAGGTAACCCATCAGGGTATACCAGTGCGGCAAGGCGAAATAATCAGCCGAAGGAGTGATGAATAATATCTCCGCACCCTTTTTGTTGATAGGTGCATCAACCTTAATCCCGGTTACGTCCTCTATATCTTCTAAGGCGGAATCTATACTCGTCTTGAAGGCATGGGGCGGCACGCCGAGGTGGTTTCCCGTACGAAAACAATTTGCCACCGGTTCAGTAACCCAGTTGGCGTTGATACCAATCAGGCTGAGCAGTTCCCGTCCCATCATGGTTATCTCACAGGTATCGATGCCGTAGGGGCAGAAAACGGAGCATCGGCGGCATTCGGTGCACTGGTAGAAGTAGTAATACCATTCTTTAATCACATCTACACTGAGGTCCCTGGCTCCGGCAAGCTTGCCCAGTATCTTACCAGCCATGGTAAAGTTCTTCCGGTATACAGACCTCAGCAACTCCGTTCGCATGACGGGCATGTTTTTCGGGTCTCCCGAACCGATGAAGAAGTGACACTTGTCGGCGCAGGCACCGCACCTGACGCAGACATCAAGGAAGAGCTGGAAGGCGCGGTTCTTGCCCAGGCGCTCCTTGATGCCCTTCACTATTATGTTCTCCCAGTCTTCAGGCAACTGCCAGTCATCCTCTTGTGGCCGCCAATCTCTCGGATTTGGCAGATCAAGATACTTCAGATGTTTCCCCTGTGCGGCATAGCCAAATGAACCCTTTTTGAATTTAACATCTGGCTTAATCCAGTCTTTTTGGGGAGGTGTATAGGAGATGTCCAGTATTTCCTCTGGTTTTAATTTTTCCTCTGGCATGGTCATTCCTTTTCTAACGGTAATCCTACACCGCGTATGGCTTCTCTAAACTCGTCTTCCCATTCCTCATAGGTATGAACCTTTACCGGATAATCCCAGGGATTGATATGTCTTACCGCTCGGCTGTTGTTTATCAGATTTCTGGTCGGGCTGAGGAAGATACCGGGGCCGTGCATCAGCTTACTGAAGGGGAAGTAGGCCAACAGGACGCTGGCGAGAAAAATATGGATATAAAAGGCCGGCCCAATCCCCTCTGGAACCACGGGGTTAAAGGTAAACATCCCCATAGCCAGCACCTTCACTCCCTCAATATCCACCTTCCAGGCAGTTTTCACCAATACACCCAGGATAACCACACCCAGGAGCAGGAATAGCGCAAAATAATCAGACGGGAGAGAAATGTAGCGTACTTGAGGAAAGACCACCCGCCGCAAAAAGAGGTAGGTCAACGCCATTAAAATGGCGATATCGGTGATGAAAACCGCCGGTATGAGCCCCTGTAAAATGCCATCAATATCCCGCACGAAGATCATGAAATCAGGAACCGGTTGCATGAACAGCCTGGAGTGCCGGAAGAGAATAATAAGAAGGGACCAGTGAAACACCAGTCCACCCAGCCAGAGAACCCTGTTTCCCTGAAAAGTGACCCTCTTTTTATCTTCCAGCTGAACTTTGTCGTTTCTGAACAGGGAACGGAAAAGCAGTATCTCCATCGCCATACGCGCTACAACGCCCATTGTGCTGGAGGGACTCTCAATCCTGTCGGATTTAATCCAGGGGAGGCTTTTCTGCTGTCCGCAGGTCGTGGGTATGTGGAATGGAACCGGTGCTCTGGCCCATTTCACCACCCGGTAGATGAGCCCAATAATAAAAATGGCTAAAGCGGCATAAGGTATCATCACAGCGAAAAGGGTATTCCAGCCCAGCCCCCACACCCCAAAGAAAGCAACCAGCATCAACAGAGCCACCGCAAAGAAGGCGTACAGTGCGTTCATCCTAAACCTCGTTTCCTTCTACACATCAACTCAATTCGGGGAGTTTACATGCGCCTGGTTCACCTGATCAAGCCCGCGTTGTTCCAGGTGAACGCCAAAATCAACTGAAGATGATATCGTAACTGGACTAACCCTGTCAAGTTTTTATTAAATCAACAGGAAAAATTTGTGAAGAGGCGGTGACTAAGAAAAGAAAAGTACGCCATACATGGAGTGGGCATTACGAGGCTTTTAAGAATACCGCCGGGGGAGAGCTATCTGCCATCAGAGGATGCTAAGGTAAGAGGTCAATTGACTACGGCGAGAGATTTTCTCCATCGCCAGGATGTTCTTCCGCATCTGGCACATCATGCATTCGCCTGGTTATTTCCAGCAGTCTGAATGCCCTCTCAGTTTCGGTTTTTACCTCATTTAGCCTGATCTGGTGTATCTTCTCCCGGCATTTCGTATATATATCGAGAGCAAGGAGAGCCAGCTTATCTATCCTGGCTTCAAATGCCAACAGGTCGGCATAGGCCTGATTGTCGCTGATGTCGTCACCTAACTCCTCCCTTATGGCTTTCTTGAGCAGGAAGACAAAGGAGACGGCCTCCGACGGCGGATAATCCTGAACAGACCTGATTCTGATAATACTGTCGAGGGAGGCAGCGAGTTTTTCAGAATCCATGTCCTGGAGGAGTTCGTCATACAGAACTTCTATTTCCCGGGAAATGGTGTAGCCCACCGGATTAGCGAACCTGTCTTTTTCCCGCCCCAGAAATCCTGAAGCATCTAAGGGATAAGTATCCATTATCAAACGGAACCACTTGCCTAAAATAGCGGCTTTCTTCTGCGAGATGGCTTGTCCCAAGTCCATAATTTTATCCATTCATGCTGGAATTCTAACGGCCAAAGAGGAAAACCCCGCATTAAACGCGGACTTCAACGACTATCTGAGTCCCGTTGCCCGGCTCGGACTTCAGCACCAGGTCACCACCCAGAACCTTGGCTCTCTCGTGCATTCCCACCAACCCCAGCTTGCCCAGGCTGGCCAGGTCTCCCGTCCTGTGTGG
>JAHJRU010000083.1 GCA_018830745.1 Chloroflexota bacterium | reverse complement strand
GTTATCGAGCTGATGCAGGATGCCCGGGATGCCGGCGCCAATGCCGTGCTGGTGCTGCCGCCGGAGACGTTCCGGGGCGTAACCGACCTGGGTCCGGATGTTCCGTATCAGTTCTTCAGCACCATCGCGCAGGCGGTAGACATACAGATAATAGTATTTCAAAATCCCAGGTTTCGCGGCTATGCCTACACCCCAGAGACTTTAGCCAGATTAGCCGAGATTGAAAACATCGTGGGCGTAAAACTGGCCAACTGGGACGTCAAGAAGTACGAACAGGATATCTGGGCATTAAAGAGAGCCAAACGCAGGGTTTCAATCTTACCGGCCAACGACACCCTGCTATTCGCCTCTTATCTGCACGGGGCTGACGGCTCACTCATCGGGCTGGCCAGCCTGGCACCGCACTGGGCGGTGGAATTATTCGAAGCCGCCCAGCGGGGTGATATCGCCCGGGCAAGAGAAATAAACGACCAGCTGTTTCCGCTGGTAGAGCTATTCTATGAAACGCCGGGTTTGAACATCTACGGGGCGATGAAAGAGGCGCTCTTTATGATGGGCATTCTGACCAAGCCATCACTGTCCCGGCCACCCCTGTCCCCGATGACGGCCAGGGAACGGGATGCCATACGCCGCGCCCTGGAACAATCGGGGCTGATGGAGTTCTACCGGAATATGCGCCGCTAGACTGGCGCAACAACCTGGATAGCGAATCCTTAACCTCGGCAGCGGTTTATCAACAATAAAAGTTTAAGGTAGGAAAACATGCCAATTGGAGATGAGAAGCACCGGCTGATATTTGAGGAGCTGGCTAATATCCTGGGTTCCGACTACGTATCTGACGACCCGGCAGTTGTGCGGTCCTACACCAGGGACTGGATTGTATTTAGCGCCGTCAGGGATTTTATACCGGAGTTCGTGGTCTTGCCTAAGAACGTCGAGGACATACAGCAGATAGTCAGGCTGGCTAACCGCTATCAATTCCCCTTCTCCGTTATCGGCTCGGGGCTTTTCTCCATAGGTTTTGTGGCTGTTAAGCCTTACTGGTGCTTGATTGATCCCAAGAGAATGAACCGCATAATTGAGATTGACCATAAGAATATGTATGCCATCATCGAGCCTTATGTCACTCATGCCCAGTTACAGGCGGAAGCTATGAAAGTGGGGCTATATAACGGCACGCCGGAGGCTGGCTCCCAGGCTTGTGCCCTGGCAAACCATGTATGGCACGGTCTGCATGGAACAGGTTACCGCACCGGTTTTGCCACGCGCAACTTACTGGGTATGGAGTGGATTCTACCCAACGGCGATATTCTGGGCACCGGCTCGCTGGCGGTTCCCGGCTCGGGATACTTCTGGGGTGAAGGACCGGGACCAGACGCCAGAAACCTCCGCAAAGGTATAATGTCAGGCCACGGGGCTTTCGGCGTAATAACCCGCATTGCCGTCAAACTCTATCCCTGGCCCGGACCCAGCTGCCTGCCCACGAACGGGATAACGCCCAGCCGGACGTGCGAGCTTCCCACGGACAGGTTCAGGTGGTACCTGTTTACCTACCCCACTCTTGAGGACACCATTGAAGCCATGCGCGAGATAAGCAAGTCCGAGATTGGCATGATAATGCACCACTGGCCCACGGTCTACTTCAACTGGTGGTGGGCTAAATCGAGGGAGGAATACTGGCGCACCTGGGCAGAAGAGGAATACTGGCAGAAAAACGTCAGGAACAGCATCGGGATTTGCCTCTGGGGACACGCCTCTGAAAAACAGGTGGAGTATGAGGAGAAAGTGCTGTATCAGATAATTGAAGAAACCGGTGGCGAATTCATACCGCCAGAAGTGTACCAGAGATGGGTACCCTACACCGCCAATAACTGGGTTAGAGACGCTAATGGATGCCGCATGATGCGAGTAGGCACCTTCTTTATTGCCAACCTGATAGTTGACTCATTTGACGATATGATTGATTCCCTGGAAAAAACGTGGGAGGTGATAGATAAATATTCGCCTCCCATACTTGATTATGACCACGCCGACTGGATCGCTCCCCACGACTTCGGACATGCCGCTCTGCTGGAAACAGATTTCCCTCACGAAAAAACGGCCGAAGTCAGCGCCGCCGTAATAAAGGCTATCGGAGACGAGCTGGAAATGGGTATGAAGGGACTGAGAATGGACGGTAGTGCCGGCGCTCTGCTCAATGTGACAGGGCCGACCTTTGCCAATATCCACCAGATGGTAGCCAGAATTAAAAACGGACTTGACCCAAGAAACGTGGCTAACCCTACTCGCCTCATTGACATGGAGAAGATGAAGAAGGACAAGGTCTAGTCGCCGGCTTTTCAGACCCTGGCTCGATTCACCTTATAGAGGAAGATGGCGCAGTAAGGGCTTCATATTCGCTCGACCTCAAGTGCGGCGTATAACTGCCAGCAAGATGAGGGGCGAAAGCGTCTGGAACGGCTTCCCTTACCAGGAAGAGGGGCAATTTTCCTCCACGCAGCACCTTCTCAGTGACACTGCCGAAAGCCCAATGGTTGATTCCTGAGCTCCCACGAGTAGCCATCACTACCAGGTCGGCGTTGGTCTTGGCTTCTTGCTCCATAATATCGCGCGCGGGCGAAAGACCGAGTGTTATCGCGTGGGTAACCCGAACCCCTTGTGCCCGCAACTCCTTCTCCACCCCAATCAGGTAAGCACGCGCACTCCTCTCCGAAGTCACATCCCGCCGAGCATACTCTTTGGCCATACATTCGGTATATGGTATGAAGGAAACATGTTGAGAGTAGTAATCAGCCCTCTCTACCATCCCGAAGAGCGTAATGCTGGCTTCAGACTTTCTGGCCATCTCCACTGCATAGGGTGCCGCGATCTTGCTGGCATCAGAGCCATCAAGCGGCACAAGTATGCGGCTGATTAATTTTTTCCTATCCACCGGAGGACTGATATTCTTGCCTCTG
>JAHJRU010000002.1 GCA_018830745.1 Chloroflexota bacterium | reverse complement strand
GTGGATAAAATCTCGAGTCCGACACTGGAAGGGTTTATCTTTTATTTCAAGAAGAATGGTCTGGTATAAATCGAGCCTGAAGGGAGTTGACATATGCCGGGATTGAGTCGCTATACCTACGATGAAGAACGGGCGCGCCAGTTGATGAAGGTGGCTCTGGGAGAGTCTGAGGCGGACCTGGCGATAGTCGGTGGAGATGTAGTCAACGTCTATACCGGGGAGGTAATTACCGGGGATACCGTCCTTATCAAGGGCGACCGGATAGCCTACGTAGGACGGAACGCCGAGCAGTCAATCGGCTCCAATACTCAGGTAATTGATGCCAAGGGTAAAACGCTGATTCCAGGCCTGATTGATGGTCATACCCACGCCAACTTCATTTATTCTATCAGCGAGTTGATAAGATATGCGCTGCCGGATGGTACTACCGGCGTTATTACTGAGGCTATTGATTTTGCCGTTAACTGGGGATACGCGGGTATTATCGAATTCCTGAAGTCGATTAGGAATCAACCAATGAAGATTTACCTCACGCTTCCGGCATGGACTACCACGAGTTCCATATCCAGGGAGCAAGCCTTGTCCACGGACAAGCTGCGTCGGCTGCTGAAAAGGAAAGAGGTGGTGGGTCTGGGCGAATGCTACTGGGGCCCGGTTACCGAGGGCGAGCCACAGGTCCTGGACTACATCGCCGCTACCCGGGAGGCGGGCAAGAAAATCGATGGGCATACGACGGGGGCAAAAGACAACAAGCTCCAGGGCTACGCGGCGCTCGGTATCACTTCCTGTCATGAGCCGACAACAGTGGAAGAAGTAATGGAGCGGTTGCGGCTGGGTATGTTCGTGCTGATAAGAGAGGGTGAAACCAGACGGGAGCTGGAAGCGGTGGCGGCGATAAAGGATGAGCAGGTTGATTTCAGGCAACTGGGATTTTCCACCGATGGCATTGGACCCTGGCAAATCACTACGGATGGTTATATGGCTTTTGTGGTGCAGAAAGCCATTGACCTGGGCTTCAATCCGGTGACGGCCATACAGATGGCTACCTTAAATACGGCGCAGCATTTTGGCCTGGATGACTTCATAGGGGGCATTGCTCCGGGCAAATGCGCCGATATCGTTATTATCCCTGACCTTACTACTATAAAGGCAGAATATGTTATCAGCAATGGACAGGTGGTAGCCAGGAATGGCGAGCTTCTCATCCAGCCCAGGAAACATGTCTTTCCCCGGTCGCTGAAGGACAACATCAGACTGCCTCGAAAACTCAGGGCAGATGACTTCGCCGTCCGGGTAGATGGTAATCGCAAAAAGGTGAAGATGAGAGTAATTGACCAGGTAACGGAATTGGTTACCAGAGAAGCGGTGATAGATATGCCGGTGGCGCAAGGCCAGGTGTCACTCGATGTTAGTGCGGACATACTCAAATTAGCCGCTATTGAACGGACCTTTATTCCTGGTAAGACCTTTGTTGGTTTTATCCGCGGTATCGGCCTCAAGCGTGGCGCTATAGCGACTTCCGTGGTGTGGGACACCACAGATATTATCGCCGTCGGTGCCAGCGAAGCTGATATGGCTCAGGCAGTCAACAGGGTTGTAGAGCTGAAGGGTGGCATGGTTATTTGCGCTGAAGGAAAAATACTGGCTGAGATGGCTATGCCTTTAAGCGGAATGCTCTCTCCGCAGCCGGTAGAGATAATTGGGCAGCAGCTTACTCAAATCCAGCAGGCTGCCAGCAGTATCGGCTGCCCCTGGCCGGATATACGTTTGACCCTGTGCATTCTGACTACCGGGGCGATACCCTTCCTGCGGGTATGTGAGGATGGGCTGTTTGACCTGCGGCGGAATGGTTTAGTTTCTTTGATGGTTGATTGAACGCTATTCTGGGCAAAATAACGGTAATATTGCAATGAAATGATGGATTCATTTATACTGGTAATAGTCAGCCAGTGTGGCTGTGCTTTTAAATGGAGAGTGATATATTGACGATAGAGACAGATGTAATTCAGGGTTGGGT
>JAHJRU010000082.1 GCA_018830745.1 Chloroflexota bacterium | reverse complement strand
TCTCCCACAAAAGGGCATGTTCCTTATAGTTCTCCCGGGCGTCGCAGAATTCATGCCCGCATTTAATACATTGAATGGCTTTATTCCCGTCTTCTTTGGTGATAACTTCAAGATATTCGTGTATCTTCATGGCATGAACCGCCCCCTTTCCTATATTCTATATCACAGGCTTATCTCTACCTCACGGAATGAACCTATCCGGCCCTCTACTTGAGGGGGGATAATTATCGTGGTAGTCGCCGACTCGATAATACAAGGTCCTGATAAGATATTGCCGGGCTCCAGATTATCGAAATCGTAAATCCTGGTATCCAGAAATTTTCTAATGCTTCCAGGAAAATATACCTTTCTCATGCCCTTAAGCGCCTTAGCCGGGTCCGGGCCTTTCCCCTCATAAGCCACAATGAGGGGCTTGGGCGTTTTGGCTACCGCATCCACGCTAAATGAAATAAGCTCAATGCCGGCAGCGGGGTAGGCAGAGCCCGCCCCGTAAACCTCCTCGTACCGCTTCAGGAATTGTTGCATTATCTCCTGCACATCTTCATGATTATACTTCCTGGCCGGCACACTGACTTCCAGTTCATTTACCTGCCTTACATACCGCATATAAAATATGCGCCTGAACTCAATATCATCCTTCTGGAACCCGTCCTGTTGTAAGACTCCATATAACCTGTCTTCAATCCCGGCTAGCGTACGGTTAATCTTTTCCGGGTCCACCGGCATGCGGTATCGATATGAAGTCATATAGGTGTGGACTACGTCGGCTCCGGCAATGCCAAAAGCGGAGAACACCGCCGAGGTAGGAAAGACAAATAGCTTTTTAATACCCAGTTCCGATGCGTAGGCTACGGCATGGACCGGACTCGCTCCGCCGAAAGCATAGACGACGTGCTCTTCCGGCATCAACCCGGTTTGGACTACCTTCTTACGAATAAGGTCTGCCATGCGCGCATTAATTATGTCGTATATACCGGCGGCTGCCTGGACTACATCCATACCCAAAGGCTGAGCGATTTTTTGCCTTATCGCCTCTTCTGCCTTATCTCTATTAAGCTTCCTCTTACCACCTAAGAAATAATCCGGGTTGAGGAAGCCCAGCACCAGGTCGGCATCGGTTACCGTAGGTTCGCTGCCGCCCAGGTCATAGCACACCGGCCCCGGCTCAGCCCCGGCACTCTGGGGCCCCAAAAGCAGCCGCCCGGTTTCCCGGTCTACCCTGGCAATTGTTCCACCCCCGGCACCGATGGATTCGACATCTATCATCGGCCAGGTTATATGAAACCGCTCCACCACCGGCGACCGCTGATAGTGCCAAAAACCCCCGGTTATGAGCCCTCCGTCGAAGCTGGTACCTCCCATATCGGCGGTGATTACCATGGAGTGCCCAAACAGGTCAGCCAGCTGCTTTGAGGCGATGATACCGCCACAGGGGCCTGACCCCACAGTGCTGACAGCGCTGACGTTCTCCTCCGGCGCGATGCCACCATTAGCCTGCATAATCATGAGGCGGCCCTGGTAGCCGTTCTCCCTTAGCTTAGTCCTTAGTCTATCAAAATACCCCCGCATGGGAGCCTCTAGAAAGGCATTAAGTATTACCGTATTGCTCCGGGCATATTCACGCACCACCGGAATTAATTCACTGGCCAGGCTTAACAATATGCCGCTGTCGGGATACATCTCGCGCATCAGTTGCCTTATCTGCTCTTCGTGTGCGGGGTTAACGAAGCCGAACATGAGGTTCACCGCTATGGCTTCTACTTTTTCATCGTCAACCAGGCTACGTATCGCCTCCCGGGCTTCCTCCATATTTATCGGTATTATTACTTCGCCACTGAAATCCACCCTTTCAGTAATCCCCTTGATAAGCCGTTTCGGCACTAGGGGAATCGGTTTGACCGCTGTAGCCTGATGCTTTATTTCTTCCTCACTCAAACCAGCCACTCTGCCGATAGCCCTCATTATCAGCGTGGTGTCTTCGAATCCCCTGGTTGTTATCAGCCCTACTTTTGAGCCCACACGGTTTATCAAGGCATTGGTGGTAATGGTGCAACCGTGTTTTATCATCCTGCACTGAGACAGCAATTGAGAACAGGAAAGCCCCATTACATCGGCAACGGCGGCTAAGGCATCCATCACGCCAGCGGCAAAATCCGTCGGTGTCGTCGGAGCCTTCGCTATATACATGTCGCCGCTCTCCGCCAGCACCACCACGTCGGTGAACGTCCCTCCCGTATCAATCCCAACGATGTAATTGTCACCACTCATGTCTTTGTTGTCACTCCTTCCCAGGAATCGCCGGTAATCACGCCATCAGGCGGCAGTTGAGGCATAATTGGCATTACCGTATCCGTTACTCCAAGAAAAGCCCTTATGTCTCTTTGGCTGGAATCAGTACTAGCAATAGTCATAATTTTGAGGTCAACTTCATTCCTAATATTTTTCTGGCCTTATCCGGGTCGGTAACTACTTCTCTACCGAGTATGTTTGCCACCTCAACGGCTAATTTCACCGTGTCAGAATTCTTCTTGATGAGCTCATCCTTATGGGGGTACATCCAGTAGCAGTCCTCAATGCCGACCCTTACAATGTCGGCTCCCATCATTATTCCCATAACCAGCATGGGTAGCCAATTACGCCCGCCGGGGTATACACCGATGATGCTTTCCGGCACGGTTTCTTTAACCATATTCACATTGGTAATGAGCTGCAAATATGACCATGGGTCTTTGTGAATGCTATGCGAATGATGCTTGCCCAGGTTGAGATTTAGAACATAGGGTTTCCAAGTGGAGGTTCCATCCGCAAAGTATCGACTGAAATGGAAAACATTGAAAGTATCATATAGCTGATATATGGGTTTGACACCATTGGCTTCCATCCATTCTACCGCTTCTCTCGTTGTCTCATCACTAAAAAACACAGAATTTAATTCAGAATAGCGACCAACGGGCAATATGACCGAACCCTGAATGTATTTGTTGCCCTCACCCAGTTCTAACAATTCTTTGGTATCAGTCAGATAATCTACATCACCTTTGTGAATAGGTATCCAGCTATGATTTAAGGTTACGCAATCACCTACATTAGCAAAAACGTTATCCAAAACCTCCTGTAACAGCAGCGGGTTATATTGAACAATACCTGATACGGGATCACGGGGATGAACGTGGATTGCCACGGCACCGGCTTTAATTGATTCCGTTATCTCTTTAACCTGGTCTTCAAAAGTAATGGGGACAGCAGGAAATCTGGACCCCCCGACTTGCCCACCGGGACAAGCACTTTCTATAATCAGGGGTTTATCCATAGTCGGTATC
>JAHJRU010000081.1 GCA_018830745.1 Chloroflexota bacterium | reverse complement strand
GATGAAGGGGTAAGCTCCGTCAAAGTAGCTATCCGGCGAGCGACCTGGCACCTCTTACCTCGTTATTTGCGGGCTAAGAAAACCTGCAGTAAACCACGGGAACGACAAGTTGACAGCCTCGGAGCCTATATGATATTTTTAAGTTAGGGAAATGTCTCAGGTAAGAAAATAACAAAGTCAGACTTCCCCTGCTGCGCTGATACGGAGCAGGGGTATTTTCGTGAGTTAGTTTTTATCTGGAAAGGGCGCCGGGCGCAGTACAAAGGCATTAAATAAAGACGGCGGGGTTTCGTTTTACTACCTGAACGGTCTACTCACCCCTCTGATGGCGCAAGCCAACCTGTACGGATTACATCAGTGTCTGGTTGGATTAAGTGACCCCAAGTACCGAGTTGCCCGAGTACGTCATGTCGATGACCATAAAACGTGGGTTAAGGAGTTACGGTCTCCGGGATAGCCAGTCGAAGTGGAAAGGATGCAGCCGATGACGCCATCGAAATTGCCCCAACTCATAGCACCCAACTCTTCCCTGCGAAAACAGGTAGACGAAATGAGCGGGGAGAAAGTCTCCGCCTGCTTCCAGTGTGAGAAATGCACCAACGGCTGTCCGGTAACCTTCGCCATGGATATTGTCCCTCATAAACTGATGCGCTGTGTTAATCTGGGCTTGCGGGACGAAGTCCTGAACAGCGACACCATCTGGGTTTGTGCCTCCTGTGAAACCTGCACCACCAGATGCCCCAACGACATTGATATCGCCCACATCATGGATACCCTGCGGCAGATATCCCAGCGCGAGGGGATTGAGGCTTCCCAGAAGAATGTTCCCCTTTTCCATTCCGCCTTTCTCTCCAGCGTTAAAAGGCATGGCAGAGTACACGAAATGACCATGGCCATCGACTTTACTCTTAAGAGCCAGGGGCTTAAGGGCCTTCTGGGGCAGGCTGGAATGGGACTGGACATGTTCAAGAAGGGTAAACTGAAGCTGTTACCTACCCAGTTAGGGGCCAACAGCCAGGTGAGAAATATATTTAAGAAAGCCAAGAGGAAAGGGCGATAATGGAGGTTTCATATTATCCCGGCTGTTCTCTTGATAGTACCGCCAGGGAATATGGCGAATCAGTTGAAGCCGTAGCCGAGGCGCTGGGAGTCGAATTGCTCGAATTGCCCGACTGGAATTGCTGCGGAGCATCATCGGCGCACGTAACCGACGATATGTTAGCCACCGCCCTGGCTGCCCGGAACCTGGAGATTGCCGGTAAGGTAGGTAAAGACATCGTGGTTCCCTGCGCCGCCTGTTTTCAAAGGCTAAAAGCAGCCGAGAAAAAGCTGCTTGCCGGGGATGCCATAGAAGGCGTTTCATTTGATTACAATAGCAACCTCCGTATCATGGATATGGGCGACTTCCTATGGGAGGATGTTGGTCCGGAGATATTAAGTTCAAAGGTGCAGCGAACGCTGGAAGGGCTGAACCCCGTTTGCTATTATGGCTGTCTGACTTCCCGGCCACCTAAAATAACCGATGCCAGGCACCCGGAAGACCCCCAGTCTATGGATGATTTAATGAAACTGCTGGGCGCCAATGTCAAGAACTGGTCTTACAAGACCGACTGCTGCGGGGCAAACCTGGTGCTCACCCGACCGGACATCGCCCAGAAACTCATCCAGAAACTTCTTGATATGGCCAAGGAGGCCGGGGCGGACTGCATCGTGGCCGGATGCCCCATGTGCCAGTACAATGTTGACAGCCAGCAAAAGGAAATCGCGGCACAAACAGGAACGGAGTATAACCTTCCCGTTTATTATTTCACCGAGTTGATGGGGCTGGCTTATGGCCTCCCTGCGGCGGAGAAGTGGCTCAGCCGGCACAGCATCGATGCGGTATCGCTCTTAAAGCAGAAAGAATTAATCTAGGGGCACGCTCATGAAAAACAACGGAAATGGCAGCAAGGCGGCTCAGAACAAGATAGGCGCCGTTATGGTGGTAGGTGGCGGCATCGCCGGCATGCAGTCGGCACTCGATTTAGCCAATTCCGGCTTCAAGGTATACCTGGTGGAGGCATCCACCTCCATCGGGGGCCGCATGGCGCAGCTTGATAAGACCTTCCCCACCAATGACTGCTCCATGTGTATGATTTCCCCCAAGCTAATCGAGGTCGGCAAACACCTGAATATTGAACTGATTACCAACGCCGAGGTGCAGTCCGTTGAGGGCGAAGAGGGCAATTTCAAGGTAAAGATACTGAAGAATCCCCGATATGTCGATATAGACAAATGCACCGGTTGCGGCCTCTGTGCGCAGTCAGACCTGACCGGCATAACCGGCGGAGAAGAGGAGATATGGGTCGACCGCATCAAGATAGACGAATCCAAATGCATCCAGTGCGGCGAATGTGTTCTAGCCTGCCTGAAGGAAAACCCGGAAAGGCAGGGAGTCACCCATATTGCGCAGGAAAGGCAAAGGCTGGTTGAGCTTACGGCGGAGGAACACGAGGGGAAGGCAATCGATACACTGGGGCAGGAGCTAGCCCTGATGGACCCCGCAGCCCG
>JAHJRU010000080.1 GCA_018830745.1 Chloroflexota bacterium | reverse complement strand
CAAGGGGGCATAGAACATCATGTTAGGCGCTCTTTGTCTGTCCTGCAGCATAGACAGGTCCTGTTTGAACTGCGCTTTTGCCTCCGGGTTACATCGAGACAGGTCAAGGCTGCCAAGAGATGTCTTCAGATCTTTGGGGCGGTGCAGCAGGAGAGATAGTAGTTCAGTTGCGGGGGTGACAGTCACCGCTGACACGCCGGACTGCGAGCGCTGGCTGACTGGCTCGAAGAGACGAATGCTGTCTATGGTATTACCAAAGAACTCCAGTCTGACCGGCATCTCGCTGGTCGTAGGGTAAATATCAACGATCCCCCCACGATGGCTCATTGTACCGGGAACCTCCGCCGTGCTTTCCAGTCGATAGCCCATGGATTCCCACCGGCGCAGCAATTTGTAGGGGTCAACTCTCATCCCCGGCTCAATAGTGTGAATAGTTGACATAAAATCAGCAACCGGCGTTGTCTTGTACATTAAGGCAGGAGCAGAGGTGACGATAAGCGGTGGAGTAGACGAACTTTCGTTATTGACCAGGGCGTAAAGTGCGTGTATTCTATCGGCCTCGGTGGCGGCGTCAGAAGCAAGGCGCTGATAAGGCAAGGCGTCAGGCTCGGGGAAGTACATAACTTGAGGAGAGGGAGACCAACTTAATAGCTCGTCATAGAGTTTTTTGGCTTTATCTGGATGTGCCGTAATGACAATAATCGGCAATTCCAGCATGGAGTATATGGCAGCAATGAGATACGAGCGAGCGGCATCAAGCGCCGCCACACTGACATTGTCCCTGGCTGCATTTATTTTATCCAGAAGTCGGTTGTAAGCCGGCATCTTTTCCATGAGCGGCAGAAGTGAATGCAGGTCCATGCGTTTTTCCTTCCCCAAATGCCATTAGGACTAGCCAAGATGGACTAGCCCTCCAATAGATTGTATCACAGGACGGCAACGATGTAAGGTCGGTTTGCGTGGGAGGGAGTCTAAAGTCTATAATAGACTCTCTGGAGGGAATGGATGACTGAACTCGATAGCATACTATACAGGGTCAGCCGACCAGCCCGCTATACCGGCGGTGAATGGAATAGCGTGTGCAAAGACTGGGAGCAAACCTTTGTCAGGATTGCCCTGGCTTACCCGGACGTGTATGAAATAGGGATGTCCAATATGGCGATTGCCATTCTCTACGACTTACTGAATAAGGAGCCGGATGTCCTGGCGGAAAGGGTATATGCTCCCTGGGTAGATATGGCTGCAGTGATGGAGGAGGCAGGTATTCCACTGTTCAGTCTGGAGTCCAGGCGTCCGCTGAAGGATTTTGATGTCATCGGGTTTTCCCTCGGGTACGAGCTCAACTACACCAACGTGCTCAACATGCTTCATCTGGCGCAGATACCGGTTATGGCTGAGGAAAGAGATGACTCTCATCCGGTAGTAATAGCCGGCGGGGGCTCGGTGCTTAACCCGGAGCCCATGGCTGACTTTATTGACCTCTTTGTCCTGGGTGACGGTGAAGAGGTGGTGCTGGATCTACTCGCTGTCCTTCGGGATTGGAAGGGGAGGAGTAACCAGGCTACCAAAAGGGATTTGCTACTTAAAGCAGCGACCATACCCGGTATCTACGTACCCAGTCTGTACCAGGCGAAATACCAGTCCGATGGATTGCTTGAAAGCATTATGCCAACGGTGCCTGAGGCTAAGCCCGTAATCGAGCGGCGGATAGTGGAAAAGCTACCTCCTCCCGTAACCAGACCGGTGGTGCCTTATATTGAGGTAGTCCATGACCGGGGAATGGTGGAAATCCAGCGGGGTTGCAGCTGCGGGTGCCGTTTCTGCCAGGCGGGTATGCTATATCGGCCGGTGCGAGAGCGACCCGTGCCGGAGGTGGTTACGGCGGTAGGCGAGATAATTGAAAACTGCGGTTACGATGAGATGTCTCTCGTTTCATTAAGTACCAGCGATTATACCGGTATTGAGAAGCTGGTAAGCAAGCTCACCGAGACCTATCCTAAAATGGCAATATCGCTACCCAGCCTTCGACCGAACAGCTTATCCGTATCTCTGGTGGACTCTCTATCATCATGGAGAAAAACAGGGCTAACCTTTGCCCCTGAAGCGGGTACGCCGAGATTGCGCCAGACAATCAATAAAGACATCACCGAAGAGGAACTTTTAAAAGCAGCCGAGGTTTCCTTTAATTCCGGGCGGATGACTCTCAAGCTCTATTTCATGGTCGGTCTGCCCACTGAGGACCTTGATGATATTGAGGGCATTGTCCAGCTGGTCAACCAGGTGTATTCGCTGGGGAAGAAAGTAAAAGGGAGAACACCCAAAATAAGAATCAGCGCGTCTACCTTTGTTCCCAAGCCGCATACCCCCTTTCAGTGGGTGGCGCAGGCTGGTGAGTCGGAGATAAAGGCTAAACACGAAATTCTTAAAGAGCGATTGCCGCGAAAGGGAGTCAGGCTCTCCTGGCAGAACCCGAAGGTCAGCCTGCTTGAAGCGGTGCTATCAAGAGGGGATAGACGACTGGGGCAGGTTATATACCTTGCCTGGAAAGCAGGTTCAACATTTGATGCCTGGGATGAGCACTTCAACTTCGGTAATTGGCTGGCTGCCTTTGAAGAAACCGGACTTGAGCCTGATTTTTATGCCCGCCGAACGCGTTCCGTGGACGAGCTATTGCCCTGGTCTCATATCAATGCTGGGGTGACTTCTGCTTTTCTGAAACGGGAGTACGAGCGCGCTCTGACAGGACAACCTACACCCGATTGCCGCTATGAAACCTGCAGCGCCTGCGGTCTGGAATCGTCTCAGTCGAATTGTCAGCAGAAACGCCAGCGAGGTTAATCAAAAGCAGTAATGGCGACTGCCTTATCATCTTCGTTGAGGTCCATTAACTTCACGCCCTGAGTGCTCCTGCCCTGAACCGTAATGCCTTTCCGCGGGTCTTGCTCTTTAACCGGAGTGCGGATAACTTTACCATCGGATGATATTATCATTACCTGCTGCGACTTGTTAACTATCCTGGCGGCCGCAATCCCCCCTGTTTTATCCGTGGTCTTGAAGGTTATTACTCCGCTGCCGGCACGATGTTGCCGGGGATACTGGTCAACCGGAGTGAGCTTGCCATAGCCATCGCTGGTAACCACCAGCAGGAAGCCGTCAGGATAGACTACATCCATGCAGACCACGCAGTCGCTCTTGGCAAGACGAATGCTGCGCACCCCCCCGCTGGTTCTGGAACTGGACCTTAGCTCAGCCACGCTGAACCTTATCGACTGGCCCTTCTCAGTTACCAGTATAATGTCATCCTCATTGGTAGCCAGACAGGCGGATATCAGTTCATCTCCCTCTTCCAGGTCTATAGCAATCAAGCCGCTGCTGCGTATTGAAGCAAAGAGCTCAACGGCGGTTTTCTTTATCTCCCCGTAACGGGTAGCCATAAGCAGGTAAGTGCCAGGTTCAAACTGGGTTACCGGCACCATAGAGGTGACTCTTTCTTCCTCACCAATGGGGAAGAGATTGATTATCGCTACTCCCTTGGATATACGCGAGGTATCTGAGGGAAGTTCATAGCACTTGAGACGGAAGACCTTGCCTTTACTGGTAAAGTAGAACAAAGTATCATGGGTGTCGGCTACTGCCAGCAGTCTTACGGCATCTGTCTCTCTGGTTTCCATTCCCTTGATACCCTTGCCGCCGCGGTGCTGCGGTGTATAGGCTACAGAGGGCACCCTCTTAATGAATCCCCGGTTACTGAGCGGGACCACTACCCTTTGGTGAGGGATAAGGTCCTCCTTGCTTAAATCCATTACCGCCTGTTCGCTTATATCGGTTCTCCGGGGGTCACCGTATTTGGTTTTTAATTCAGCAGTATCGTTCTTCACCAGTTGCAAGATTCTTTTCTTGTTGGCTAACAGGTCTTCCAGATAGGATATGGTTTTGACTACTTCAGCGTACTCGTCGAGTATTTTATTCCTCTCCAAGTTAGCCAGTCGACGCAGTTGCATATCCAGAATCGCCTGTGCCTGCAACTGAGATAAACTGAAACCGTCCATAAGATTACGGCGAGCTGCTTCAGCGGTCTCTGATTGTCTAATGGTGGCGATAATCTTATCTATCTGGTCTAGCGCCATTCTGAGCCCTTCCAGTATATGGGCTCGGGCTCGGGCTTGCTTCAGTTCAAATCGTGAACGGCGGGTAATAACCTGGTGGCGGAAATCAATAAATTTTTTAAGCGCCTCCTTAAGACTTATCACGCGGGGCTGTCCATCAACCAGAGCCAGCATGTTAATGAAGAACGTGGAGCGCATGGCGGTATACTTATACAGGCTGTTAAGCACCTGCTGTGGCTGAGTTTCCTTTTTTAACTCAATAACGATACGCATCCCCTGTCGGTCGGATTCGTCCCGCAGCTCGCTGATACCCACTATCTTCTTGTCTTTTACCAGAATGGCGATTTTCTCCACCAGGGCTGACTTATCCGTTTGATAGGGAAGCTCAGAGACTATTATCTGGGAGCGTCCGCCGGCACCATCGTGTTCTACATAGGACTTGGCTTGAACCACCACCCGCCCGCGCCCCGTAGCATAGGCGTTCCGGATACCATCCTGCCCCTGTATGATGCCGCCGGTGGGAAAATCCGGTCCCTTGACAAACTGGGTAAGATCCTCGATGTTGGCTTGAGGATTGTCGATGAGATAGGCAATGGCATCGCATACCTCGCCCAGGTTGTGAGGAGGTATGTTGGTGGCCATGCCAACAGCTATCCCTGAGCTGCCATTAATCAGCAGATTGGGCAATCGGGTCGGCAGAACCAGAGGCTCGTTGAGGCTATCATCAAAGTTAGGAGCAAAGTCAACGGTGTCCTTATCAATGTCGGCCAGCATTTCGTTAGCTATGAGTGACATGCGCGCTTCGGTGTACCGCATGGCAGCCGGGGGGTCGTTATCCATACTGCCAAAATTGCCCTGTCCGTCAATCAGCATATATCGCATGGAGAAATCCTGGGCCATGCGCACCATAGCGTCATATACCGAGGTATCGCCGTGCGGGTGATATTTACCCAAGACCTCACCAACGATACGGGCGCTCTTTTTATGGGGGCCTGGGCTGGTTATCCCCATATCATTAATGGCATAGAGTATCCGCCGGTGTACCGGCTTTAATCCGTCACGGACGTCAGGCAAAGCTCGGGAGACGATTACGCTCATAGCGTAATCGAGGTAGGAGCTTCTCATCTCATCTTCTATGTTTACTGGTTTGACGTTACCCAGGACCATTTTTGCTTTTCCTCCTAATCCTCATTGTTGGCTAGCTGGTGGTTAATGTCATGCTTCTCTTCAGGCATTTCCTCCGCATATTCGAATTCGGGGTGGGCTACTTTATCGTTAGCCGAGAGGCGAGTGCTCTTCAGGGTTTGGGGGGGGAAGGAAAGCTGCCCTATCTGACTGGGGTCTTGAAATTCCTCCCTTATTATAACCGTTATCTTATCATCGGCGGCGCTGACAATGGCGGCGCTATATCGATTACCGCCGGTCATCAATTTGATCAACCGCTGTGCATGCCTGGCTTCCACCTGACCCAGAGATTCACCCAGACGGTTCTCCGCCTTCAGAATATTTCCCTCTATCTTCAGATTTACTTTGTCACCGCTGGTCGCTTTGGCCAGTATTTTCTTAGGGGCAAGATTGTACAGATTGACAATCCCGGCTTTGCCTATTTCCTCGATGAAGTGGTGGGGTTCCACTTTGTTAGCTTCACCTTCGGCAACTGGCGAGGTTTCAACCAGGTGTTCCAGGCGGCGCAAATTCTTTTGGGCAATGGTGTTAAAGGGACCCAGTTCCATGGCCTGTTGATAGGCTTTTCTTGCCTGAGGGTACTCTCCCAGTTCCATATAGGCTCGGCCCAGGCGATTATAGGCTTCTACATCATTGGAGAAGCTTTCTATTATAGATTTATTGACGGCTATAGCTTCCCGCCACTGGCCCTGCATTGCCAGGGCAACCGCCTGGTTGCTGCGCTGCTGCTTCAGTTTCGCCTGTCCTTCTTGATAGGTCACACGTTGCTCCTTCTATTCTACGGTAACACTCTTGGCCAGATTCCGCGGGGTATCTATCGGGCAGCCTCTATGCTTGGCGGTATAGTAAGCCAGCAATTGCAGGGCTACGGAATTCACCACTGGTGAAAAGATAGCATCAATCCTGGGCACAGTGATAACCACATCGGCCAGTTCGCCGATATTCACATCATCCTCCTCAACCAGGGCAATTACAGGAGACTTCCTCGCCTTGACTTCCTTTATACTGGTCAGCATCGCTTCATAGGTTCTGTCCGGAGTTGCTATGGCAATGACCGGTGTATCAGCACTGAGCAGGGCGAAGGAGCCATGTTTCAGCTCCCCGGCGGAATACCCCTCGGCATGAATATAGGCGACCTCCTTCAGTTTGAGGGCACCTTCAAGCGCAACCGGAAAGTTCAGTCCCCGACCAATGAAAAAAACATTCTCATATTTCGACAGGTATTTGGCACACTCGACGATTACCGCCTCGTTATCCAATATCTCCTGCACCTTACGAGGGAGCTGTCTCAACGCTGTAACCAGGTTATCTAATTGGCTGATGTCCACTTTGGAGTATGACAGGGCTAACCAGTACAAAGCCATTAGTTGAGCCGTGAAGCTCTTGGTTGCCGCCACACTTATCTCTGGTCCCGCCATGGTATTGATTGTCTGGTCAGCCAGACGGCTGGCGCTGCTGCTGACCACATTGTTGATAACGATAACCTTCTTGCCCGCCCCTTTGAGTCGCTTCATAGCATTAAGGGTATCAGCCGTTTCCCCGGATTGAGTAATAGCTACTATTCCCGTTCCGCGTAGCGGTAGATGATAAGAATTGAATTCGGAGGCTAACTCGACTCTTGCTGGAATACTGACCAGCTCCTCGATAAGGTATTTTCCGACCAGCGCTGCATGGTATGACGTCCCGCAGGCTATAAAGAGGATATCTTCCAGGGGCTCACCGGATAGGGCTTTAAAATCAACTATCGGCTCAGCCAGCGCTATATATTCCCCGAGGGTATCCCGTATTACCTTCGGCTGTTCATGAATCTCCTTAATCATGAAATGCTCGTAGCCACCTTTTTGAGCATCCTCCACACTCCAGGAAACCTGTTGCTCCTGTTTGGTTACCTCGGCTCCACCATGCCTTACTTTAATGGCATCTTCGGTAATTACAGCAGTATCGCCATCATCCAGATAGATAACTCTATTGGTGTAGTCCAGTATTGCCGGCACATCTGAAGCCACAAAATTCTCCCGGTCCCCCACACCAATAATCAATGGGCTGTCTTTCCTGGCCACCACTAATTTACCTTCATCCTTTTTCAACACTACGATGGCATAGGAACCTTTTACCTCCAGCAAGGCAGCCTCTACGGCCGTTTCCAAATTGCCCTGGTAATGCTTCTCTATGAGGTGGGGTAATACTTCGGTGTCGGTTTCAGAAACTAGCTGGTGGCCTTCGGCGATTAGCTGCTCCCTCAACTGCTGAAAGTTGTTTATTACTCCATTATGCACCACGGCAATATCGCCGGTGCAGTCACAATGGGGATGGGCGTTTATCCGGGAAGGCTCCCCGTGTGTCGCCCACCTGGTATGCCCTATTCCAGCGGTCGCCTCAATCTCTGGTAGCACCTTCGCCAGTTCATTCACTCTGATGCTGTCTTTGAATACCTTTATCCTGTCGCCAGCTACGGCGATTCCGCTGGAATCGTAGCCGCGGTATTCCAACCTGGCCAGGCAGCTGATT
>JAHJRU010000079.1 GCA_018830745.1 Chloroflexota bacterium | reverse complement strand
AGCCGGTGCTGGTTTAGGTGCCGGTGCCGGTTTTGGTGCCGGTGCCGGTGCCGGTGCTGGAGCAGGAGCCGGTGCCGGCTGGGAACATGCGGCAACGAGTGGCCCGGCTAATAATGCCAGTACCAAAACTCCCGCCACCAGTAGTTTAATCCTATTTCCCTTCATACTGTTTTTCTCCTTCCCGTAGTGAAATAATCCTTCAAAAGAGCTCGCTTTCACATTACTCCCACCTCCCGATTTGGTTTATAATCTGGCAAATTGAGTTCTTCTACTCATCTTCCAGGGTAAATAACATGGCGCTTCAAGATAAAAATCTATCTTATCACGAGCAATGGGACGATGTCCACTATATTATCAACTTCTTCAAGACGGTCAACCAGGCTTACTATTTTGTCCTGAGCCCCGTCTGGCAGAGTCACCGGAGCCGCTGCCATGCAATCGGCAAACTTCTGTCTCAATTCCTCCTCATTCAAGGGGTCGTCCGGGAATCCCTTCGGAAACTTCACGAACTTCCGGTGCTTACTCCCGTCCTCCAGTAATACCTCAACAATCACCGAACCATGCATGCCGCCCATCTCTTTCACTTCCCCGTCAATGGTAGCATGCACCCGGCTGGCTAACTCGACAATCCGCTCATCTTTCACCGCGCTGGCAAAAAAGTGTTCTATTCGTGAGTCTCTCCTGACAATGGCATTAGCTATGGTGTAGGAGATACTGAACTGTCCATCCACCTCAGGATTACGTCTGATTTCAAACGGCTTTCCCACCAGATTATAGGTGGCGGCACCGTACATCTTTACCACAACTTCCCTGACTTGCTCTGGCTGGATATCGTGCTCCTCAACCAGCTTCAACGTGGCATCGGTAGCTGACAAGGTTGCCCCGCAACTGGGAAACCTCTTAAACCAGACCCTGTCTACCCGGTATTCCTGCCCCAACCCCGCCACCACTGAATCAAGGTCAGGCTCATATTTCGAAAACAGGCGGAAAAACCCCCACGTTCCCTGAAGAACGTGGCTTACGCCGGTGATACCTTTACGGGCTAACAGCGCGGCTTCAATACCGTTCTTGGATATCAGACCCTGTATCACCCTTACCGCCAGACTGCCATCAATATTGCTCTGAAAGCTGCCCCCCGCCTGGTTGAAGGCTATGCCCAGCGCATCCAGCATCTGCTCTTCCGTCAGCCCCAGTAGTTTGCCGGCAATAGCGGCGGTGCCAAACACCATAGATACTCCGGTGGGGTCAAAGCCAGCGTAGCTGGTCGCCATATGTATCCTCATCGCCAGGTCTTCCCCAGCCACGATTGCCGCCAGTAACTCTCGCCCACTCACTCCACCCCGCTTCTCAGCTATTGCCAGTGCCGTGGGAATAGAGGATGCCCCGAGGTGCATGCCTTTCAGGGCTACGTAGTCAAAATCAAGCGCCCGCGCCATGATGCTATTGACCATAGCCGCATTCTGGGCCGGGACTTTGCCGCCGTGGATAAGAACGGTGCTCTCCCCGGCTCCACCCCACTCCTTCACCAACTCGATAACCGCCTCACATCCGGCAGACTTGCTCCCAGCCACCAGCACCCCAACAGTATCAAGAAAGCCCAGCTTGGCACTTTTAACTACCTCGCCGGGCAATCGGTCATAACTCGTTTCCACCACATTTCGAGCCAGAGCCTTTATCAGGTCCGCCTGGCTGTTCCTACCCGATGTCGCTTTTTCTTTAGTTTCCGGGCTTTTGTGACGGGCAATACTCACGCTAAATCACTCCTGGAACACAATGTTCACCATATCTATCCAAATCAAGCAGCCTTTGAATTGACAGGATAGCATCACTGAGCCTGTTTGTCAATACATTCCATTCAATCTTATTATCCATGTACTTTTATATAATCGCACCCGCGCTATATAAGGCTAGACTCAGAATAACGAGTTACGGTCGCGCCCAGTAGTCCCGGGGCTTCATAGGCTTGTGGTATCCCAGCAGGTCGTCCCCTTTAACCAACAAGGAGTCAGCCCAGGGGGCGTTTTTAACCAACCACCGAGCACCATCGTGGAGCCAGCCCGCTGGCTTATTGAAAGGGCACACCCTGATACAGCTACCACAACTGGTGCCGTTCCGAGCCCAGAATCCCAGGCATTTCTCAGCATCAACGGGCCATTTTAAGACACCGGGGCTGGTGGAGATGCTAACCGGTTTGTCACTACGGTCTCCATGCGGCAAAGCCTGGGAGGGACACAGTGCGGCACACTTCACACAATGCTCACAGAACCGAGCCGCACCAAACTCCAGCGGTGGGTCCGGCTCCAGAGGCAAATCGGTCAGCACCTTGGCTATACGGACTCTGGGGCCAAACTCCGGGGTAATGAGAAGACCGTTTCTGCCCATTTCCCCCATTCCGGCATCT
>JAHJRU010000078.1 GCA_018830745.1 Chloroflexota bacterium | reverse complement strand
TTGCTGGCTTGCCATTCTTCATAGTGATGCTTTTAGCATCCTTCATTTCCCTCTTGGCGCGACATTTTACACAATATGCCTGCATTGAGCTACCTCCTTTTTAATATGTTCAATAAGCTTCGGTAAGAACCAGCTGGTCCTCCCCAAACACAATTATTACTTCCACTTAAATTGACCCTTTTTCTCCCAGTCAGCCGGTTCGGGGGCTTCAAAGAAATCACTTACGCGCTTGAAGTTACCCCCTTCAAGGCGGAACACCGCCATTTCAGTACTTCCTCGATGGTCACTCGGTGAGAAGCCCATAGTCTGGAAACCATAGGCATCCAGGTTACTCAAGCTCTCCAAGCCCTTGATTACGTTGGCACGGGTTACGTTCTCATAACCAAACTGGTTAATAGCCGCCCGGATACCCTCAACAATGGAGAAAGGAGCAATGATTCCCTGCTCCCAGCATTTCGAGGGGCTTGGATGGTAGGGGTCATCGTTAGGATGGTAAGTCTTGTTCATCTCAGCTAATGGCGCCATCGCCGGCAACTTATCCTCCAGTATGTTGTGGTAGGTCAGCCAGTAAACATTATCAGCTTCAGCAGCTCCCTCAGACAGCTCGGTAAGAGCAAAGTCCAGGGCTTGAGGAGTGCTGATAATGGGGCCCTTGAAACCGAGCCTGATGGCATCTCTGACGACCACGGCGTTGGTACCTGCAGTGTAATGCAGGAGCAGAATGTCTGCCCCGGCATTTATGACATTACGGACCGGGGTGGTGGCATCCAGAGCACCATGACCCAATAGCTCATGGGCCACAACCTCATAGCCATCTTCGTCCTCGTAGTAAAGGGGACCGTGAGCCGATGCCCAGCCAAAGGCATCGTCGGAGAAAATCATGCCCACCTTTGGTTTCGCCGGTAACCCGGGTACATTATTCTTCACCCATACCAAGGCCGCTCTGGCCTCTTCGCTGTAGCCCATATAGGTAGCAAAAAAGACATTGGGTGGCCAGAACAATTCGGAGGTGCCTCCCCACGCCATTATGGGCATACCATCTTCCTTAGCCATCTGCATTATGGCATCGTTAGGCGTGGTACCGAAAGACCAGATAATTTTGGCTCCAAACTCTCTTAAACGCTGGTAGGCGGCAACAGAGCGGGGCACTTCGTAGCCGGTATCAATCCACATGTAGTCTAACTTAACTCCGTCAATGCCGCCCTGGTCATTAATCCACCGGAAATAATCACTGCCAGCATTGGTTGCCGGTAGACCGCAGTCACCAACCGGCCCGGTACTGAAAGCCATATAGGCTACTTTAACCGCCTTTGTCGGCCCCTCAGCCGGTGGCGCCCCGGCACAGGCACTGGAGATGAGCAGTGCCACCATAAGTAGGACAGTAGTGACTAAAGTCAACACCTTAGTCTTCTTGTTAAGCCTCATTCCTCCCTCCTTTCAATCCTGCCTCACTTTAATTTGTTAATCCTTCTTGTCGACCGATAATTCTCCCAACCGGCCGGTTGTATTAGGGCCAACGGAGATCAAAATTCTGAAATCGACTGGTTGACCCGGCTACTACCTGGGCTCCACCTTTCACCTGGAAAGCGGCCTTTCCGTCCTGAATGTCCTGCCAGGTACCAAGTAGTATCTTCACCCCATCAGGTACAGGAACCATCTGCTGCATCACCACTTCCTTTATCATGAGCAGCGAGTTAAGGGTGATGGGGAACCGGAGGATAACCTCCTTGCCGGCCGGCAGATATACCGGACCATCGGTCTGCACTATGCCCATGGGAATGTCATTGGCTTCAACCTCAGCCTCAAGAGACTCCACGGCGACCAGTACATCATTGGGATTGGAGATTGTTAGAAGCACATGAAAGGTGCCATATTCCACTCCTAGCGATTTTGGCATTTCGTATGGCTTTACCGCCATGGCAACAGGCTCCACCCAGTCTACTTTTATTACCAGGTCAGTTAGTGGCTTCTCCTTTGGAGCACAGGCACCAAAAGCGGGTAAAACCACCAGTAGTGAAACCAGACTCATCAATATTAATAGCTTTAGTTTAGCTCTCAAATCCGTTTATCCCCCCTTCACTTTTTCTGAAATGGGATGGAATAACTGTCCTGCTTTACTTCATAACCACCTCCTCTGCTAAAGGGTGTTAAAAGACGTAAAGGAACGACGTACTAGACATAAAATTCCCGCCGTTTAATCTGCTTTAGCCCTGAATTAGGAACAGTCCAGGCGAGTTTACGTATTGGGCTTGATTTTAGTCCTGTATATTGATTTTGTCAATACCCCAAACCAAATATATTCAGCCTCAATGCGGGGGCATGACGCCGTAAGCCGGTCTTTTGAGGGTGCGCCAGATTAACTAACCGGGGTCGTCACCTCAGTTGAGCACGTTTCCGGCTTTCCTGGACACATTCCAGTGGTTCCTCCCGCCTTAACCTCTCCACACACAGGTTACATGAAATGCATGACGCCGGCTCCCGTTCACCTCTATGCCAGCGGTCGACTATATCCGGCTCCCGAATAAAGGGGCGGCACATGGATATCATATCGGCGTCCCCTGCTTCCACAATTCTCTCCCCTACGTGCGGGCTCCTCATGCCGCCAACCAGCATAACCGGAATCCTGACCTCCCTTTTTATCTCCCTGGCCCACCTGGCGTAATAGGCTTCCGACTTGCCCGGTTTTATGCCCTTTCTCATGTGGTTAGCCCTCGTCTCCTCCAGACCTTCGCTGACCTCAATGCCATCTATTCCGCAAGTTGACAGCTCACCAGCCACCTGGCAGCCCTCCCGTAGAGTTAGCCCGCCGGCAGCCGTGTCCTTTACGCCCAATTTTATCAACAAAGGATAATCCTGACCCACCGCCTGCCTGATGATTTTAATAACCTCCGTATGAAAGCGCATCCGGTTTTCCAGACTCCCACCCCACCGGTCAGTCCTCTGATTCGAACGGGGTGACAGGAATTGTGAAAAAAGGTAGCTGTGGGCGGCATGAAGCTGTATGGCATCAAATCCGGCTGCTCTAGCCCGCCTGGCAGCCTGGCCAAAAGCGTCTATTGTATCCTCGATTTCCACCGCCGTCATCGCCCGATACGCTTCCTTATAAGACGGGTCATTCTGAATCCAGGAAGGCGCCAGCGGGGTTTGCCCGCTCTTACGCACCGCATAGGCGTTCCGGCCGCAATGCACCAGTTGCACCGCAATTTTGACATCATACTTATGGACACTATCTACCAGTCTTTTCAATCCGACAATAGAGTCGTCGTTGTCTATTAAGGTTTGATGGAGGAAAGCTGCGCCGGTGCGGTGAACACAGGCAAAACCGGTGACGATTAATCCCACCCCACCCCGCGCCAGTCCGGCGTAAAGCTCGATGGTCTTATCGGTAATTTCCCCCTGCTCACTGGAACAGCCATCATGGGTTGCCGACCTCACCAACCGGTTCTTCAACGGCATTCCGTGGATTTCTATGGGCTCAAAAAGAACGGACATGGTATTAAAATACGCTCCCCTGGTTTTTCCACGAAAGCTGCCAACTCGAGTGGCG
>JAHJRU010000077.1 GCA_018830745.1 Chloroflexota bacterium | reverse complement strand
TGGACCGTTCTATACCAGGATAATATTGCCGGGAAGCTCTTCAACCAGTGGATAAACGAGCATGAAACCGGCCATCCCGCTGGCTGCGCACCCATCCTGGTGATGGATGTTTTCGAGCATGCCTTCATTACTGATTACGGACTGAAAAGGGCTGACTACATAGAAGCCTTCTTCAAGAACATAAACTGGGGTGTAGCTGAGAGTCGATTGAAATAGACTTCAGAGCCAGCGTAAAATTCCTTTTAGCCAGTGCCCGTAACATAGTAAAATAAAAAGTCGGGAGGGGCATGGTGGGTAATCTGGTGTCCATTGGTAAGATGGCTGAATTAGAAAACGGCTCCATGAAAGAGGTGGTGGCTGAAGGACGTGAAATCCTTCTGGCCAGGGTAGAGGGTAAATACTACGCTACCGATAACCGCTGTACCCATGTGGGCGGGAAGCTATCGCAAGGTAAGCTGGCGGGAACAGTGGTTACCTGCCCCAGACACGGCTCCCAATTCAACCTTAATGACGGTCAGGTAGTCCGCTGGTTAAATTTGCCGGGACCACTCTCAGCCATTGGAAGGATGATTAAACCGCCACAACCCATTGGCACTTACGCCGTTAAGGTTGAAGATGACACTATCTTTATTGAAATCCAGCCTCCCGCATAGAAAGGGTGACGTATGACAGAGCAACTATCAGTATCAGACCAGCTAGCCATAATCAACCACATAATATTGGAGCACCAGAAGGTCAGAGAATACGTTAAGATGATTGGTGACTCCGTAACTGACCGCGAAGCGCTAGCCAGCCTGCAAAAAGCGCGGACCGACTGGGTTCCCGGCCGACTTGATATCCTGGCAGAGACAAAGGAGAAGCTGGAAGAGGCGACGGCTCACCTTGAGACCGGCCTGAAGCAGCACTTTGGGTATGAGGAGGAGGCTCTGCCACCCCTGTTTGGTGAGCTATTTATGCAGGCGCTCATCCTCGAACACCAGCAAATAAGGCGGAAGATTGTGGACGCCAGGGCAATGATCACTAACATAAAATTAGAGGGATTGAGCCGGGAAGAGGTGCTAACCAAGGAATCTGATATACATCAGACTATTAACGACCTGGGAACAGCTGTTGAAGACCACGCTGTCAGAGAAGAGGTTATGCTGGACATGCTGCAGCGTTCCTTGCAGGAGAAAGAGAAAGCCTAGGCTTTATAATAGTACTCACAGAGTATCACACAAGTCACCCTCTGCCAGGCTGTTTACAAAAGGTGTTATTAATGACGGATGAACTCGCCGACATATTGGATACCGCCCTCTACAAGGAAATCGCTTCCCAGGCCCTCTATGCGGCAGCCCAGAGCAAGACCGAGGACCCGGGGGCTAAGACGCTGATGAAAGAGCTGGTCGAAGAGGAGCAGAAGCATGCTCAACAGCTCAAAAAGCTCAAGGAAGAGGGGGTAACCGAGGGTGGCTGGCATCCTGAGAAGATAGCTGACCTGAAGATCAGCCAGCACCTGACCGGCCCGGATACCATCGAAGGGGCAGGGCTCCAGGAAACGCTCATTTTCGCCATGAAACAGGAACAACTAGCCATAGAGTTTTACTCCAAGATGATGAGCGTGGTGAGAGACCGGAACGCCAAACTTCTCTGCCAGAGTCTGGCTCAGGAAGAATTGAAACACAAATTGAAACTGGAGACTTTCTACGACGACCTCTTCTACAGTGGGGACTGACTTCCCATCAAGGGCTAAAGGCACCATAAGCGGGGAGGTGATGCCATGCCAGTAGATATTAACTTCCTGGTTGGTGGTGAAGCCGGATATGAAGCAGGCGATAAAATGGCTGCCCTGAGCAAATCCCAGGAATGGGGCGACCGCATACCCATTGGATTGTTTTACCAGACGGACTCACCCGCCTATGAAGAGCAGATACCTGCTTTAATGCACGGGCCTCTGGTAAAACAATCGATACATCCGCAGCAGCTGGAGAGACTGCTAGCGGAGTTACAGTAACCAAAACGCGGGGGAGGTGTTTAAAGATGTCTATCTCTTTTTCTGCCAACGAGTTCATTAATATTGCCATCGGCATCGAGAGGCGCGGGATTGTCTTCTACGATATCATGACCAAATCGACGGAGAGTGACGCCGCACGTGAGATGTTTCAGCGTCTGGGCGATATGGAACGAGAGCATATTAAAACCTTTGAGGGCATGCTCCAGGACCCAGGCTCACAACAACCCGCCGAGAGCTATCTGGGCGAATATGCGGCATACTTACAAGCCCTGGTTGATAGCGCCGTTTTCACCGACGATATGATTACCAGTGAGCTGGCCACGCAGGCGGACAGCGATATCGAGGCGATGGAACTGGCTATCAGCGCGGAAAAGGACTCCATACTGTTCTACTACGAAATGAGGGATATGATGCCCCGCAAAGCCCAGCCAACGGTAGATAGAATACTGGCGGAGGAAAAATCACATCTGGAGCAACTCACCAGAATAAAAAGGCTACTGGCGACCCTCTAATACAATGCCGGTACTCAAAAAGGATAGCCTGACGCAGCTTATATCCGGCACTCAGCACCCACGGTGAAATAACGGTTGTTCAGCCAGACCAGCGGACCCAAATCATCCTTCATCTTGAAGCCCACTACCTCGCCGATGTAAATGGTGTGATTGCCTTCGGACTCCAAAAGAGAGCTTCGTACCCGGCACTCGATATGAGCAAAACAGCCCGAGATAAGCGGAGCACCAATCTTGCTGGCCGATTCAGTGGTAATATTGAATTCGTGGAATTTATCCACATCCTTCCCGTGGGCACTGCCTACCCTCTTAGCCAGCTCTAACTGGCTATCCGTTATCACGTTAATGGCAAACTCTTGCGACTGTTCTATCAACTGAGAGGTGGCCAAGGTATTGTCCACACTGACCGCAATCAGCGGTGGCACCTGAGAAACATACATGGCACCCGCCGTCATAGCTCCTTTTTTATCCCCTGCCTGGGCGCTTATGATTACTACCGAACAAGGTAACTGCAAAGTGGCTTTAACCAATGATTCTGCCATTTCTCCCTCCCCATCTGCTTTCTTTAGTCTATATAGAAAATTATACCACACCGGATTTTTTTGGATTCGTCTTGTAT
>JAHJRU010000076.1 GCA_018830745.1 Chloroflexota bacterium | reverse complement strand
TTCGTCCGCTATGGTTTGACGCTGCTCCGGTATGGTTCCCTTCGGGACGAACTTGATATCATCCAGTTTGACCCGGCACACGGACTGGAATTCTTTACTTAGCTCACCACTTAACCTGTCCCGGTCAATGGCTTCGTCCTCCAGTTCAACATTAAGGATTAATTCGTCACGCTGCCCCTTACGCCCGACGATAAGCTGGAACCGGGAGACTTCATCAAAAGCAAGCAATGCCTGTTCGGCCTGTTTAGCCACCACAAACATACCCCTTACCTTAACCGCATCACCCGTCCGGCCGACAATGGAGACCAGTCGGTTGGCGGTACGACCGCAGGGGCAGGGTTCCGTGATATACGTAGACAGGTCGCCGGTGCCGAAACGGATAAGCCCCCAGGTCTGGTTGTGGAGCGGGGTTACCACTATTTCACCTATCTCACCGGGGCCCAGCTGTTTTCCCGTCTCGTGGTCGACTATCTCCATAAGATATTCATCCATCAGGTGCATACCGGATTTCTGCAGGCATTCATAAGCCACGGCGCCTCCTGTATCGGTGACGGCATAAGCCTGTGACGTGTTGATGTGGTAGTCCTCCTCAAGGACTTTGCGTAATGAAGGCGGCAGCATTTCACCGGTAAACCAGGCGCGCTGCAGGTTAAAATCGCGGCAGAAATCGTGCCTCATCTGCTCCGCCTGTTTAATAATGGTCATCAGGAAACTGGGCGTACCTATAAAGCCGTTAACCTTCAAATGAAGCATGGCCTGAATCTGCATGTCGGTATTGCCCGTGCCCATGGCTATGGGGGTGGCTCCGCAGGCTCTCAGGGATTCATGTAATACCATGCCGGCCGGTGACATATGGTAGGTAAACGAGTTAATAACTATGTCGCCTTTTCTGAAACCACCGGCATAAAAGGATTTGGCGAACCATTTGATGCTCTCGGCGAAGTGGGGCTCATACGCCGGGCCCGGTGGAATAAATATGCGGTCGACATCTTCTATGGGGATAGCCAGGAATCCGCCAAAGGGTGGACTGGCTTGCTGTAACTCTATCAGGTCCATCTTTCTGGTGACGGACAGCTTTTCCAGGTCTTTAACTGTCCGGATATCAGCCGGGGTGACGCCGGCCCTATCCAGGATTGCCTTGGCTGCCGGAGCGTTACAGTAGGCGTGGTCAATGGTTTGAGACAGGCGCTGGTCGAGGTATTCTTTTCTGGCCTCCGGAGACATAATTTCCAGTTCATCGAAAAAATCGCTCGTTGACATTATAGCCACCTCTTTCGCCTTTTATAGTGTTTGACTTCTCGATAACTCTTCTTGGTGCCCACGGTAGACAATCCCATGTAGAATTCCTTTACATCCTCATTGTTGCGCAGAAATTCCGCCGAGCCATCAAGGACGACGCGTCCGCTTTCCATGACATAACCGTACCGGGCAATGCTGAGGGCAATCCTGACATTTTGCTCCACCAGCATTACTGAAGTTTTATGCTCCGTGTTAAACCGCTCTATTATATTATAAATCTCTTCGACCAGCAGCGGGGCTAAACCCAGCGAGGGTTCGTCCAAAAGCATGAGCTTGGGAGTGGACATCATGGCTCTGCCGATAACCAGCATCTGCTGCTCGCCGCCGGACAGGTAGCCGGCGATATTGTGTTTGAGTTCCTTTAGTCGCGGAAAATACCCGCAAACCATATCCAGGTCACGTTTTACTGCCCGCCCATCGGTGCGATAATAAGCGCCTACCATGAGATTTTCGGCGGTATTGAGGTGCTCAAACACCCGCCTCCCCTCCAGCGCCTGGATAATGCCTAGCTTACCAATTTCTTCGGCATGCTTCTCGTTTATTTTAATGCCATTCCACTCAATATTGCCGCTGGTTACCTCTCCTTCTTCCACGTGGAGCAGGCCGGAGATAGCCTTGAGCGTCGTGGTTTTACCGGCCCCGTTAGCACCGAGAAGAGCGACAATAGAGATGTCATCCATTTCCAGAGAAACGCCGTGCAATACCCGGATAACATTAAGGTAGGTCACCTCAATGTTATTCAATTTTAACATGTTTTAGTCCTTGTTTATGGGAGCTCCACGGTAAACGCGAAGCTCCCATAATAAAGCTATTATTTGCCGAACCAGTCAAACTCTTCGAACTTGATAAGCGGTGCGTCTATCCAGTCGGTTATCGGGGTGATAGCTCCGCCTTTTATCTGGAATATCCGGAGTGACTTTGACAGTCGGTTGTCTCCCGGGGTGTAAACCGCCGGGCCGTGCAGTCCTCCAACGTCGTAGTTCAGCTTGTGAATTCCCTGGGTCTCGATGGCTTCCCAGGCTTCCGGACCTCCCTTGGCTAAAACGTCATATCCAGCATTCTTTAAGGCATTCCGTAAAATCTCTACCATAATCAGGCTTTGTGCCCATGAGGTAATGTAGTCCATGTTACCTTCATCTTTGGGGTGCAGCTTCCTGACGTATTCAGTCATCTTGGCCATGCCGGGCACATCGTCGCCCCAGTTAACGGTGGGGAACACGCCGTGGACGCCTTCAACAATGTCAGCGCCGGCGATATCGATAAGGGCTTTGGTGAAGCTGGCGTGACCGAGACCAATGGTCATTCCGGGATACATGCCCAGTTCGTAGGCGTTCTTGATGATGAGGGCCGTTGGTGCCGGTGTACTGGAGATGTAGAGCACGTCGGGGTTCATTGCCTTGATGCGGTTTAGAGACTCTGTTTCGGAAATCGTGGTGGCGGTATGCTCATTGATAGAGATAATCTCTATACCCATTTTCTCTGCCGAAGCTTTGGCGGCATCCCGGGCACCGAAACCGGTAGGGTTGTTGAGCAGGTGCAGCGCCATTTTGGGTTTCCCTGAGCCCTTCCAGACGTTTTTCATGTAATAGCTGGCAAAAGCTCCCCAATCATCCCCGTAGTCCGGCAACTGACCGTAGATGTGTTGTGGCGGCCGGTATAGAATTGGAGAACTGAAAGAAGCCAATCCGGGGAAACCGGCTCTATTGGCTATTTCCATGGATGACGCCATCATCTTGGATGAGGCAGTGGAGTACATCAAGCTGCCTTCGTCCATGAAGGCGTTGACGATGGTGACTATCTTGGCAGCGTCATAGCTGTTGTCCAGCCACATTACTTCAACGGGGTGTCCATCAACGCCACCTAGCTCGTTGTTAACGTACTCGATAGCATCAAGGTTAGCATGTCCCATGGGGCTGCCTTTCTCCGCGGCGGGGCCCGTAGTTGGTGTGCTTATACCAATCTTCAACGGGCCTTTGGTCGGAGCCTCTGCCGGCTTAGAGGCACAGGCGCTTACCAGAGGCAGGGCGCTTATTATTAGCGCCAGGCAGAGCGTTACGGCAATCATTAATTTTTTACTAGTCATCTTTCCCTCCCGAAGTTTCATTTGGGTCAAAATACGTAGAATGTGCTACATCAGCATCCCTCCTTTATCGCTAATATGAAAATGGCCACAAGCGATAGGCGGCTTTAAAGAGTACCCACCGGTGGGCTATACCTCTCGGCTCCAGTATGAGAAACAGTATAATGGTGAGACCAAACAGCATGGGAGCTATCCCGGTGGCAAAACCTGATGGCAGGGCAGGGATAGCGCCTTCAATTGCCGGGGTTAAAAAGAGCAATCCCTGGTCCAGAAGCCGAATGAATATTACCCCGAAAATGGGGCCGATGGTGGTTCCCAGGCCGCCAATAATAATCATGCCAACATACAGTATGGATTCGGTGAGGGTGAAGTGTTCGGCATTCATAAAGCCTATCCAGTGGGCGAGCAGTGAGCCGGCTATCCCGGCAAAAAAGCACCCTATGAAGAAGGCGAGCAGCTTGTAAGAGAAAAGGTTGACTCCCATGACCTCGGCTGCCAGGTCATTATCGCGGACAGCCACAAAGGCTCGCCCCACCCTTGTCCGGGCTAAATTGGTGGCGAAGAAGGTGCTCAGGGCGGCGATACCCATGATGAGATAAAACTGGCTGGCTTGAGTACGGAAGATCAGGTCACCGATGGTGGCATAGGGCACCTTTATCCCCACAAAGCCACCGGTTATTCCCCAGTGGTTGATGACCCAGATTATGATGAACTGGCCGGCGATGGTGGTAATAGCCAGGTAGAATCCCTTGACTCGCACTGAGGGAATGCCAAAGATGAGCCCTACAAGCCCGGCCATAATGCCAGAGGCAGGTAATGCCAGCATGAACCACTCTCCACCAAGCGCATTGGTTAAGATAGCTGAGGTATAGGCGCCGACGGCTATGAAGCCGGCATGACCGATGGATAACTGCCCGCAGTATCCTATCAGGATGTTCAAACCGGTGGCGGCGACGAGGGTTATGCCAATCAGGTTGGCTACCCCTATCCAGCGGTTAGGCAGGTACAGCGGCAGGGTAAAGACAAAAGCCAGGAGCAGGATAAACAGTGCCCAATGGGTCCTGGTGCGCAGGATAGCCATATCCGTATCGTATTTGAAATTGCGCGTTCCGCAGGGTAACCCCATTCGACTATATCCTCTCTATACGCTCCTCGCCAAACAGCCCGTACGGTCTGATAATGACGACAATTATGATGATAATGAAGGGTATGATATCCTTGATGCCACCCCAGAGGTAGGGGGTAAGGTAGCCACCTCCGAGATTCTCCGCCAGACCTATTATGGGTCCGGCTATGAGAGCGCCGCCGAAGGAGTTCAGCCCGCCGAGTATCACCACCGAAAATGCTTTTAGTCCCGTCTCAACCAGTCCAAAGGTAATGCCGCCGATGCTCGATACCAGAACGCCGCCTACCGCAGCCAGCACGCAGGCGAACATCCAGGACCGGGAAAATATGGTGGTTACCGGAATACCACAAGCCTGGACGGCTAGCTGGTCGTCTGCCGTGGCTCTCATAGCTATGCCCATCTTGTGGTAGCGGAAAAAGAGGGACAGGAGCCCGAATATGAGCAGAGAGATGCCGGCTACCCACAGGTGTTCCTGGGAAACCACGGTAGGGCCGATGTGGATGGGCTCTTTAGGGAATAGCCGTGGCAGAGCAGCTACGCTCCAGGGCCAGATAAAGCTGACCACGCCTTCTATGAAATATCCCAATCCCAGCGTTACCGTAATCAGCGATAATATGGGCTGGGCGATAAGCGGGCGCAGCACCACTCTCTCAATTATCCACCCCAGAGCCAGGGCGAAGAGGATAACCGCCATGAAACCCAGCCACAGAGGAAGCTTGGCCTGAACCAGCATGCTGTAGGTGAACCACGACGAGAGCAATACCAGCTGACCCAGCGCCAGGTTGGCTACACCGCTTGATTTCCATATCAGAACAAAGCAAAGGCCTATCAGGGCATAGACCATGCCTACGGCAAGCCCGGTAATTAAATATTGAAGCAGTTCGGCCACTTTATTCCCTTTCTAGGTGCTTCTCACCTTGAGAGTGGTGGTTACCATCCCTGTTCTGCCGTCTCTATAAGTCACCGCCGCGGTTACATTTACTTCATCCTTGATGCCATAAAGGGCATCTATCAGGTCTTTATAACGGTTCTCCATGAAATCTCTTCTGAGCTTTCTGGTGCGGGTAAGCTCGGCTTCATCCGGGTCGAACTCCTTGTGCAGCAGCACGAATCTTTTGACCCGGGTTGCCTCGGGCAAATAACCGTTTACGCGCAGGAGGTCTTTCTGCACCAGTGCCGCGACCTCTCCTTTCTGGGAAAGGTCGACAAAGGTAGTGTAGGGGATATGGTGCTGCTCGGCCCATTTACCCACCATAAGGAAATCCATGTTCACTATAGCGGAAACAAATTCTTTGTCCTTGCCGCCCACAACCATAGCATCCTTGATGTAAGGACTGAACCTGAGCCGACCTTCTATATACTGGGGGGAGTACTTGATGCCTGAGCTCAATTCCCCCATGTGCTCCAGTCGGTCCATGAATATCAGGTGTCCCTGCTCATTGATGTTAACGGCGTCTCCGGTATGGCACCAGCCATCAATTAAGGTGGCGCTGGTTTTCTTGGGGTCGTCCAGGTATCCGGTGAACATGCAATCGCTTCTGACCAGCAGTTCTCCTTCGGTGCTCAGCCTGACCTCGGTACCGTGTGCCGGGCGACCCACGCTGACAAAGCTTATTTCTCCCTTGCCGTGGGAGGAGATGAAACCGGCTTCGGTGCTGGCATAATTCTGTCTTAACTCCACACCTATGGCATGTATCAGCCTGAAGGTGTCCAGGCTCAAGACCGAGCTTCCGGTAACCCCGAACCTGACTTTACTCAATCCAAGTCTGTCCTTGAGTGGCCGGAACAGGAGTACATGGGCTATCCGGTGCAGAATTCGCCAGAAAAGATTTGGTCGGTTGCCCTCCAGAGTGCTGTCGGCAATCTTGTGACCTACCGGCACAAAAAGGTGATAGCCGAAGCGCTTCAGGGGGTTGGCGTCCATCATCTTGGCTTGAATCTCGCTTACCAGGCTTTCCCACTGCCGGGGGCCGTAAATAACAAAGTTCGGTCCCACCTCCCGCGTATCCCCGGCAATCGTCTCCGGTTCTTCCGGGAAATTAATCCTGGCTCCGGTCAGCAGGTGAGGAACGGTGGCGAAGAAGCTGTCTCCCACCCAGGCGGCGGGAAAGTTGGATATTAAGTCGTCGGTTTCATCTATCGGGTAGCGACTGACAAATCCCTGGGCGGTGCGTATCAGGGCTCGATGAGTTAGTATGGCTCCCTTGGGTAAGCCGGTTGTGCCGGAGGTATAATAAATAAAGGCGGTATCATCGGGACTGCCTTTTCCCAGGTTCGCTTCAAACAGTCCGGCGTGGGTTTTCTCGTATTCCCGGCCCATTTCTATCACGTCGGCGAAGCTGGACAGGATGGGCTCATCGTAGTTCCTCAGTCCCTTCGGGTCCCAGTAAATCACCTTCTTCAGCGCCGGCAATTCATCCTTGATTTCCAGGAACTTGTCCGTCTGTTCCTGGTCATTCACCAGGGCGAACTTGGCGCCGGACTGCATGGCGATGTACTTTACCTCTGAGGGGATGGAGTCAACAAAAATGCCGGTAGCAATACCACCGGCTGACTGGGCGGCGAACTCACCCCAGAACCATTCGGGCTCATTATCACCGATGATACAGAGGACGTCACCAGCCTCAAGCCCCAGGCTTATCAGTCCCAAAGAGAAATACTTTACCCTTTCATAGCAGTCCTGCCAGCTGTAAGTCTGCCAGATGCCGAACTTCTTCATGCACATGGCGGTACGCTGGCCATACCTCTGGTGGTTGTCTCTTATTATCTGGGGGATTGTCTTATTTACTTCTATTGACATCTTGCTATCTATAAACGAAAACGCCTCCTGTTGGGGAGGCGCTTGGCTCTGGATTATTCACTTCTATATCAAAAAAATAATCTTAGCTTTTTATACTATCACAGCCTCCCAGGCGCACCTCTCGTGCGCCTGGTAAAGACGAATGCAGCTTCCTCCACTGGGTGAAATAAGGTGCGCATACTCATAAAATATTCGCCAAGTACCAAACCGAGCGCTAGTTTACCATAACGTAAATTAACCTGTCAACATCGGCTATCTGTTGAGTTAACTCAGATGGTATTTATCCGCTGCCTTCCGGAAACCATCCAGGGAACCTTTCAGAGTCCGGTCATCAACACAGTAGGCTATGCGGAAATACCCCGGCGAGGCAAAGCCGCGGCCGGGCACGACCAGCACCTTCAATTGCTGCATCTCCCTGGTAAAAGCAACATCATCTTCCAGCGGGGACCTGGGGAACATGTAGAAAGCACCCTGGGGTTTAACTATGGCGTAGCCCATCCTGGTGAGATTGTCATACATGAAATCCCGCTGCCGCTGGTAGTCGGCTACGGAAATGGTAACTCCCTGAAGATGGCGCACAATTTGTTGCATCATAGCCGGCGCGTTGACAAAGCCCAGTATGCGGTTGCAGTGTATCATACCAGCCAGCAGCTCCTCACGGTTACGGCAGTCAGGATGAACGGCAAGGTAGCCGATACGCTCGCCGGGTAAAGCTAAATCCTTGGAGTGAGAAGTAGCGATTATGCTATCGGAGTAGTGGGGTAGAGGTGAGGGGTAAGTCAAGCCATCAAAGATAATCTTGCGGTAAGCCTCATCACTGATGAGGTAGATAAGCATACCGTATTGAGCCTCTTTTTTCTTTAATAATGCGCTTAGTTGACGGATGAAGTCTTTGGTATATACGGCACCGCTGGGATTGTTGGGTGAGTTGATGACCACTGCCTTGGTTCTGGCGTTGATGCCGGTTTCCAGGACCTCAAGGTTGGGGACAAAGGAGTCATCGGTTGGCAGTATTTTGGGTACGCCATTGTGGTTCTCAATATAATTTTCATACTCGGCGAAAAAAGGAGCAAAGATGATGACCTCATCTCCCGGGTTGAGCATGGTCTTCAGCGCCACATTCATCGCCCCCGCTGCCCCACAGGTCATGACGATGCCACTCGAATCGAGCTTGACGCCTGTCTCTGACGTCAGCTGCTCCGCCACCGCCTGTCTGGTCTCGGGGTAACCGGCGTTCTCCATGTAGCGGTGAATCCCGCCCGGCGATTCATTGGCCAGTCGCTGAAGTTCACGGGCGAATTCCAGCGGAGGTTCCATTATTGGATTGCCCAGAGAAAGGTCGAAGACGTTCTCCGCTCCATAGCGCCGCTTCAGGTCGTTCCCCTCTTCAAACATCCGCCTTATCCACGACCCCTTATCCATGCTCCGGCGGACCCACTCTGAGATAGACATCTGATATGACACCTCCCCTTTGGCTGCTCGATTTTAGCACACTTATTTGAAATAGAACAACAAGTGGAGGCGGTGTGGTGCAGTTCTCACAGAATATGATACACTAGCTACCAAAATCTGAAGTCCATAGAGAATGGAGACCATATCGATTGGGCGAAATAAACCGCCTGTCACGAGCCAGGGTCATCGTTAATCCGGTGGCTGGTGCCGGCCGGACGGCTAAGAAATGGCCGCAGGTAATGGCGCGGCTTAAAAGCATGGGACTGCGCTTTGAACATGACCTGACGGAAGCTCCGGGTCATGCCGTGGAGCTGGCTAGGTCAGCGGTCAATAAGGGTTACCGGCTGGTGGTGTCGGTGGGCGGAGATGGCACGATACACGAGATAGTCAATGGAATTCATGACACCGGCAGCATGGCTGATGTCTGGCTGAGCATTATCAGCACTGGAACTGGCCATGACTACATTCGCACCATCGGGATACCCCATGACCACATGGAAGCGTGTCAGTGCCTTACCAGACCCAGGAAGTTGACGGTTGATCTGGGTGTGGTGGAATACCTTGCCCAGGGGCAGGCCGCCAAGCGACTTTTCGTTAATTTTGCCGGCCTGGGTTTCGATGCCGAGGTGGTAAAGGCTACCACTCAGCGTTTTAAGTCTCTGGGAGCGTTGCCTTCCTACCTGCTGGGACTGTTGACTACCCTGGTGTCTCATCGCGGTAAGCAGGTCTCTCTCAAGGTGGACGGGGAGGTTGAGGATAGAAAGGGCTGTCTTGTCCTGATGGGCAATGGCAAATATGGGGGAGGGGGAATGCTGGCTACTCCCGATGCCGACCCTATGGACGGATTTTTTGATGTCCTGATAATTGACGACCTGAGCAAGCCGGACCTCCTGTGGTCGCTGCCCAGAGTATACCGGGGCACTCACCTTACGCATCCCAGAGTGACCGTGAAAAGAGCCAGGGAAATTGAGGTATTATCCTCCGAACCGATGTCCCTCCAGGCCGATGGCGAGCTTCTGGGAGAAGTTCCCGCCCGCTTTCAGGTGCTTCCCGCGGCCTTAAATCTTATTGTCTAAGCGGTTAGTTTTACATTGTATTGCCATCAAATTACTCTTGCATTCTATCTGCGGATAGTGTATATTTCATCAGGGGAAAATAAGTGAGTGTTCGAGTGGTCACGAGATGCCTCACTGTACTTAACATTAATGCTGCGCTTCTCAATTTTATGGCTTACCGTGGCTGACTCCTGCCCCAAAAGAGCTTCTTCCCTGGTTAATAAGATATCAGTAAACATGCGTAAAACACAGGACTCCAGTAGCAGTCTTAAGGCAGTATAAATGGAAAAAGACAAGCCAACTGGTCCGAAAAAGAAAAAGAGCGGTCGCTTTCGGGTTAGCCGAAGGACGTTCATTAAATACTCCGCAGTTACCGGCGCCGCACTGGTTGCCGGGCGCGTGGCCACTCACCCGGTACTTGGCTCGGTGACAGCCGCTACCGAAGGCGGCGAAAGCATCAATGAGAAGATGGTGGCTACCTCCTGCCTCAACTGCTCCACCCGCTGTGCTACCCGTGTCAGGGTGGTTAATGGCAAGGCGGTCAAGGTAACCGGCAATCCCCAGTCACTGGTATCCGAGGGGGAGAACTGCGCCCGTGCCCACGTTGCTCTTCAAGTCCTGTATGACCAGGGGCGGATTGATACCCCACTGAAGAGAACCAACCCGGAGAAGGGGAGAGGGATAGACCCCAGGTGGGCGCCGGTATCCTGGGAACAGGCGCTGAGCGAAGTCAATGAACGTCTGCAATCTATGCGGACTAAAGGGCAAGCCCACCAACTATTGCTCTTGCACGGATTAAACACCATCAGTGATGAAGATATTATCAGCCGCTTTGCTGATGCCTATGGAACGCCCAATGTTATTTCAGGGGAAGCCCTGGAAGGTGAGGCGGAAAAGGCAGGCGAATGGATGGCTGATGGTAATTACACCCAGAGCGCCTATGACCTGGCCAATACGAACTATATCCTGGCTTTCGGGGCAAGCATTCTGGAGTCAGAGAAGCCCCTCGCTCGTAACCTGAGGATGTGGGGCAAAATCAGACGCGAAAGGCCTAATCGGGCGAAAGTAGTAGCCATTGACCCGCGTTATTCGGTTACTGCCGCCAGGGCGGACCAGTGGTTGCCCATCAACCCCGGTACCTATGGGGCTCTGGCAATGGCTATAGCTAATGTGATAATAAGCGAAGGGCTCTATGACACCGAATTCGTAGAAAACTGGACCGCTGGCTTCAATGAGTATAAAGAACTGGCCGTAGGGTATTACAGCCCGGAAACCGTAGCCGGTATAACCGGGATAGATGCGGCTACCATTCGGCAGATAGCCAGAGAATTTGCCGTCACCAAACCGGCAATTGCCTGGAGGGGCAAGGGAGCCACCAACTGGCCCAATGGCGCCTACGCCAGCTATGCCATCTTCTGTCTCAATGCACTGGTTGGCAGTATAGATGTGCCGGGCGGTGTAACCTATCAGCAGAATCCGGCTTATAAGCCTATGCCGGAAGTGGTGGAGGACGATATTGCCCGGCAGGGTAAAGCCAGACCGAGACTTGATCTGCGGCAGACCAGCCTTTTCCCGGCGGCGGAGGTGGTTACCAATCAGGTAGCCGATTCCATACTTGAAGGCAAACCGTATTCAGTGGAGATGGCTATAGGCTTTAACAGCAACTTCAATATGGCGGCTGCCGGAGCCTGGCGGTGGGACGAGGCTCTGGGAAAGGTTCCTTACTACGTTCATATAGCCCCGTTTGCCAGCGAAATGGCGCAGTTTGCCGACATCCTTTTGCCGGCGACCACCTTCATGGAGCAGTGGGCTTATGACCACTCCCCACCGGGTTCAGGCTTTGCTGAGGTGAAGATAAAGCAGCCGGTGGTGGAGCCTTTAGGTGATACTAGGAGCGTGGCTGATATAGTATTTGGTATAGCTAAAGGGCTGGGGGGTACGGTGGCGCAATCCTTCTCAAGTATCGGGGATGATGCCGAGGGGTTCGTCAGATACCGTACAGGAGCCATCGTTCCCTGGAGAGAGTTAAGTGAGCAGGGAGTTTGGGTAGACCCATCCTATGAATATTATAAATACGACCGCATATTTAAGACTCCTTCGAAGATGTTTGAATTCTACTCTTACGGACTGGAGGCGCGGTTAGCCGAAACTGGACAGACCGTTAAAGATAGACTGGTCTGTCAGCCCCACTATGAGGATGTGCAGTTCCTGGGCGATAGCCAGGATTATCCGCTGGTGCTGGCGCCATACCAGCCGCTGTTGAACGTGGAGAACGGCAGCCAGAACTACCCCTGGGCGCAGGAGTTTCTCCTGGTGATGCATGGAGCCGGCTGGACCAATTTCGCCGAGATAAATAGTAAGACGGCCCAGGCGCTGAGGGTTAAAGACGGCGATATGGTCTGGGTGGAATCTCCTTATAGCAGAATCAAAGTCAAAGCCAGGGTTTTCGAGGGGGTTCATCCCGGTGTGGTCGGCATGGCCACCGGTGAAGGCCACTACGCCTATGGCAAGTGGGCCAAAGGTATTGGCGTAAACCCCAATGACATTATCGGCGTAGATTACGACCGTATAAGCGGGCAAACCGCCTTTTTCAATACCAGGGTTAAAGTATATCGGGCTTGAGGTAAGAGATGGCAAGATGGGGAATGGTGATTGACTTTGACAAATGTGTCGGATGTCAGTCTTGCGCCATTGCCTGTAAGGCAGAGAATAACGTTCCGCATGGCTCACCGGAGGAGCACCGGCGAAGGACTGCCCCTTTCTGGCACAAGGTAATTGCGGTCAGCAACGGGAAGTATCCGGTGCAAAGAACCGACCTTATACCAATGCCTTGCATGCACTGTGACAATGCACCGTGTGTTACCGTTTGTCCGGCACGGGCAACCTATCACCGTGACGACGGGATAGTGATGCAGAACTTCCGGCGCTGTATCGGCTGCAAATATTGTATTGTTGCCTGCCCCTATGGGGTGAGGAGTTTCAATTATAAAGAGCCGGCGGAGCAGGAATATCACCGGCCTGACCCGCCGCCCAACCGCGAGGACAAAGGCGTTTGGCCATATCCCCACCGGGTACACGGCGTGGTGGAGAAGTGCACCTTCTGCTTTCACCGGATAGACGAAGCGGCGAAACAGGGTCAAAAGGTTGGGGAAGAAGTGGTTACCGCCTGTGCCGAAGCCTGCCCCGCCCGGGCGATATACTTTGGTGATTTGGACGATACCAATAGCGAGGTATCAAAGCTGTTAGCCGCCAGACCGTCCATCAGGCTGCGGGAGGGGATGGGCACTCATCCCAAGGTATTCTACCTGCTTAAGTAAGGAGTTTTGAGTGAGTTCAACCTTTGTCTCCATTGACGGAAAATCCAGGAGCTACAAGACCCTGGTGACCGTGCTGGTGGTTCTGGCGCTCAGCGGGCTCCTTAGCTTTGTGGTTAGCTACATACAGGGCCACCAGATGTTTGGCAGCAGTAACGTTATCCCCTGGGGCATGCCCATTGTGCTGACCATCTACCTGATAGGACTCAGTGCCGGCTCACTTATCCTTTCCTCGCTGACCTATGTCTTTGGTCGGGAGGAGTACCGTCCGATTGCGCGGATGGCGGTGTATCTGGCTATAGTGCTGATATTTGGCGCCCTGCTGTCCATTGCCATAGATCTGGGCCGACCGGAGAAATTCTGGCGGCTGTTGATGTTTTTCTATATGAACAACATGAGCTCAATGTTCGCCATCAACGGGATATTATACGGCGGTTATTTTGTGCTCACTTTAACCTATCTGGTGCTGATATTCTCCGGTAAGATTGCCTATATCCGAAAAATGGGCATAGTAGCGGTTTGCTGGGCGGTGCTGGTGCACATGGGCACGGGCGCCATATTTGGGTTTATTGCCGCCAGGGAAGCCTGGGTGTCGCCGATAAAGCCTCTGGAATTCCTGGCAGCGGCGGTCGCATCTGGTCTGGCGCTGCTGATAGTAGCCGTGGTGCTTACCCTGAAGTTCACCGGCCGCAAGGTAAACCGGGAGATGGTGGTCTCCCTGGGCAGAATGTTGGCTGTCTCTATTATCATCCTGATGGTATTGATTTTTGTGGACAAGATGACGCACTTTTATTCACCGGAGAGGGGCGCCACCGTATTTATGCTCGCCGGTCAGTTCAGCTGGATTTTCTGGGGTTTTCAAATAGGTCTGGTCGCCGTAGTGCCGCTGGCTATCCTGTTTCTTCCCCGCTGGAATAAAACCGTACGTTACGTATCTTTGGCGGGTCTT
>JAHJRU010000075.1 GCA_018830745.1 Chloroflexota bacterium | reverse complement strand
TTCCTGAGTATTAAAAAGCTCCCCGCTGAGATTGGCGGTAAGGTGTGTCCTCAGCTCACTGATGGGAACTCGTATCTGCTTCATGCTATCGCGCTCACGAATGGTGACCTGATTGTCCTCCAGTGACTGGAAATCAACGGTTACGCAGAAGGGGGTGCCTATCTCATCCTGCCGCCGGTAGCGCCGGCCAATGCTCTGGCTATCGTCATAGCTCACCATCCAGCATGGTCGTAAGTCAGCATATACCTGTTTGGCCAGTGTGGCTACGTTTTCTTTACGGCTCAGAGGCAAAACGGCAACCTTTATAGGGGCTATGCTGGGATGCAAACGAAGCACTACCCTGATTTCGTCCTTGTCGGGCTCTTCATCATAGGCATCACAGAGCACTGCCAGAGCGCAACGGTCAACGCCGGCTGAGGGCTCGATAATGTATGGCAGGTAGTGCTCTTTGGCGTCATCATCGAAATAGTCCAGGTTCTTGCCGCTGAATTTGGCGTGCTGCGCCAGGTCGAAGTCACCGCGGTTGGCAACGCCTTCCAGCTCCGCCCAGCCCATCGGGAAGAGATAGTTGATGTCATAGCAGGCGCGGGCATAATGAGCCAGTTCGTCTTTACCGTGCTGGCGCAACTTTAAGTTCTCTCTTCTGATGCCGATATTAACATACCAGTTAAGGCGCGCCTCCAGCCAGTAGTCAAACCATTCCTGGTCAGCCCCCGGCTTGACGAAGAACTCTATTTCCATCTGTTCAAATTCCCGACTGCGGAAGATGAAGTTACCGGTAGTTATCTCGTTGCGAAAGGCTTTACCAATTTGAGCTATACCGAAAGGCAACCGCTTGCGGGTGGTATTAACCACGTTCTGAAAGTTGATAAACATGCCCTGGGCTGTCTCCGGGCGAAGATAGACCACGCTGGCCTCTTCCTCAACCGGCCCTATGAAGGTCTTGAACATCAGATGAAACATGCGGGGTTCAGTCAATTCACCACCACAGGAGGGGCACTTGTCAGCCTCCAGCTCATCGGAACGCCATCTCAAATGACAGCTTTTGCAATCCACCAGAGGGTCAGTGAATCCCTCTATATGGCCACTGGCAGTCCAGACGTCAGGGTGCATCAGTATGCTCGTATCCATACCCACCATATCGTCGCGTTCCTGCACCACGCTTCGCCACCAGGCGTCCTTGATATTCCGCTTCAACTCCACACCCAGTGGACCGTAGTCCCAGCAACTGGAGAGACCGCCGTAGATTTCACTGCTGGGGAAAATAAAGCCACGCCGCCGGCAGAGGGAGACAATTTTTTCCATATCAACTTTTCTGGCTGCCGGTTCCGTCACTATCTATCTCCTTTACACCTTAGCTGGATAAAGCTCTCCTGGCTCGCCGGGCGACTGAAACCATGATTATACCCAGAATGACACCTCCGGCCCCCATAACAATCAGGGCGAATACCCAGAGAGGCAGGAGGTGTATTCCGTAAGAATTGTAGCTGAAAATATCCAGCATTGCAAAGCCGATAACAAGCTGGGGCAGTCCAATCATGTTGCCCATAAGCGCCAGCACATTCCCTGGTTTTATGCTACCACCATTTGGACTCTGGGAAAGAACACCCATTCTGGCTATCCCCATGGTGACCGTGACGGCAAGCAGCGTTAAGAAAAACTGCGGAACCAGCATCCAGGCGGTAATAACCCCGCGCCCGAACCATCTATCGGGCGAGCCGTCTGTTTTGAAATGGTAAGCCACCTCACCCGGCAGCAGGCGATAGAAGTAAGCCACCAGGATGATGGACAGAACCAGCACCGCCGTGGGCAGGATGACATAACTCCAGTGGAAAGAAGAGGTCTCCGCAACCGCTCCTTCAGGCGGCGTTTTGCTTCTGGCCACTCTCCGCCAGCGCAGAAAAAGCCAGATGGTAGCCATGCCGCCCAGGCCGAACAATAATATGGCCATCAATAGAACGAGGAAAGGCGTAATCATCCGTTAAAACTACCCACAAAAAATTCCCTTTCACCTTTGGGAGAAGGGGGAACAACTATTAGTAAGAATAAGCCTGGCTGATGAGGGAAAGCCCGCGCTCGCTCATCAGCATCTCTCTCGAGTGTTTAAGCCTGCCGGCTATAGTCTCGGCCAAACGTGTCATCACCTCATAGCCCATAACCGGGTCTGAGCCCATCATTTCCAATAGCTGTTCGCCGTTTATTAATATGACCTGACACTTACTGGCCGTGATGCCGGAGGAAGTGAGAACATGAGGGGCTACCAGTGCTGACCAGCCAAACAGTTCTCCCTGGGTGACCACCTGGATGGTAGCCGTTGGCACCGGGGTGCGCTCGGGGTAGGGGGCAATCCTCATTTCCAACAGGACCTTCCCTTCTTCCAGGATGTACAGTGCTTTTGCCTGTTCACCCTCTCTAAAAATGACTTGACCAGCCGGATATGTCTTCTCCTCGGAGATAGCGGCAATCTTCTGCCATTGCTCTCCATTTAAACCCTGGAAAACATGATTCTCCTTGATAACATCTAGCTTGGTCATTTTTGCCTCCTCGTCTCCCCTTTTCTTGAGCCTGCCGTGTTAAGCTGTAGTTTAAGACCAGCAATTAATTTTTGTCAAACAAGAAGGTAAGTGGCTTATTTTGTCGATACAAACCATGTTTCCGCTCATTGTTAAGCAACTTTTTGGCAGCTTGGGTTGAGTTTTTGCATACACTGCCAAAGCCAAGATAGTATAATATAACCAGGATGAATCAAGAAGTTAGAATCGGTGTTATCTCCGATACCCACGCCAGGACACTGGGCGACCTGCCGAATGGTATTTTGATAGCGCTGAGCGACGTAGACCTGATTGTCCACGCCGGGGATTTTACCGAAAAAGCGGTGCTTGACGGACTAAGGACCCTGGGGGAGGTAAAGGCTGTATGGGGTAATATGGACTCTGGAGAACTCCGTCGAATATTACCCCGGCATGACCTGTTCACCTTTGGCGAGAGGAGGATTGGTCTTATCCACGGTTGGGGGGTACCCTGGGGACTGGCGGAAAGAGTGCAAAAAACCTTTCCTGGCGCCGATATCATAATTTTTGGCCACTCCCACGAGCCCACCAATCGGTTTATTGAGAATACTCTCTTATTTAATCCCGGCCGGGCAAGAGACTCTTTTGGCATGATTACTATCGGCGATACGGTACAGGCCGACATAATACGGGTCTGAAATCAGCGCAGCATCTCCTGAGTCCCGGAACCACCAAATCTGGTTCTGCTAATTCGTGGTTGTTCAAAAACGTCATTGCGAGAAGTCCCGGTGTAATCGAGACGACGAAGCAATCTCTGGGGATAGCTGATAAAGTTAGAGATTGCTTTTAATTCGCCAACTAAGATTGAGTAATATCCCAAATCTCCGAGGGTTGACAGCCTTTACGGTAAGTGCTAATCTATAATACATGACTTTATTAGTCAATTAATCAACAATGGGGTTAATAAAATGAAACTTTCCACCAGAGCACGATACGGAACCAGAGCGCTCCTGGACCTGGCTCTCCATTATAAAAGTGGGCCGGTTCTCCTCAAGGATGTCGCTCGAAGGCAGCGGATTTCGCTATCGTATCTACAACATCTGATAGCTCCCATGGTAGCCGAGGGAATAGTCGGGAGCATCCGTGGAGTTAGAGGTGGTGTCTGGCTGGCCAAGCCCCCGGAAGAGATAAACCTCGGTTACATTATCGGCCTGCTTGAGGGATCGCTCGCTCCCGCCGAGTGTGTGGATAATCCGGAAACATGCAGTCGTTCGGGAGCCTGCGCCACCCAGGATGTGTGGGGTGAAATAAAAGAGGCAATTGATACCGTGCTGGAGTCAATGACCCTGCAAGACCTGGTGGAACGGCAAAAAAATAAATCCCATGAGGAGATAACATACCAGATATAACTCTATTGTCTCAAAATATAATGGTAGGAGGGTAAAATGGTTAAGGCAACTCCAAAGGTGGAAAAACTTCTTTACAAGACCATAGAGATACCGAAGCTAACCAGAGGCATCGCCAGGGATTCTACCGAGCTGGTCGGGAATACACCCCTGGTGAGATTAAACCGGATTACCGGTGGAGCGAAGGCTGAGGTAGTAGCGAAGCTCGAATCCTTTAATCCCCTTGGCAGCGTTAAGGACCGGATTGGCATGTCAATGATTATTGATGCGGAGGAAAAGGGGCTCATTAACCAGGATACGGTAATCATCGAACCCACCAGCGGCAATACCGGCATAGCTCTGGCTTTTGTCTGCGCTGCCCGGGGATACAAGCTCATCCTGACCATGCCGGACACCATGTCATTAGAACGAAGGCAGCTATTAGCCATCTTCGGCGCCGAACTGGTGTTGACTCCGGGAGCAGAGGGTATGCCGGGAGCAATACGAAAAGCTGAACAACTGGTTGCCGAGAATCCAGGCTACTTTATGCCCCAGCAGTTTAAGAACGAGGCTAATCCTGAGGTGCACCGGTTGACCACGGCTGAGGAAATCTGGCGGGATACCGGCGGCCAAGCTGATATTTTGATATCCGGGGTGGGGACCGGAGGGACCATTACCGGCGTCACCCAGGTGATAAGGAAGAGGAACCCTGAATTCAAGGCTATCGCTGTCGAGCCGGTTGACTCTCCGGTGCTTTCCGGCGGAAAACCGGGGCCCCATAAGATTCAGGGTATCGGTGCCGGTTTCGTCCCCGACGTACTGCAAACCGACCTGATTGACGAAATTATCCAGGTATCCAATGAAAACGCCGGGATAATGGCCAGGAGGCTAGCCAGAGAAGAGGGCATACTGGCTGGCATATCCTCCGGTGCCGCTGCCTGGGCAGCAGTGGAAGTAGCCAAAAGACCAGCAAGTGAAGGTAAACTAATAGTGGTAGTTTTGCCGGATACCGGCGAACGCTACCTTTCCACCTGGCTTTTTCAAGAATCCTGAGTGATGCTTCACCGGGGAGGTGCTTGATAAGCCAGTTTAAGCTATAATACCTCCAAAGGCCAGGGTTCAGGAAAGCCGGGGGAGGAGTAAATGTCTAAGAGACAGGTGGTGTTTACCTTCACAGAAGAAGCCATCAAGGAACCCGTCATTCATAATCTTGGACAGCAGTTTAGAGTGGTAACCAATATCAAGCAAGCCGACTTATCGGAGAACATAGGATGGGTGATACTGGAACTGGAGGGAGAGGAACAGGATATGGAGCAGGGCATTGCCTGGGTAATCAGCCGGGGGGTGAGAGTCGATCCGGTGATTGGTGATATCATAGAGGGGTGAGAATGAAAAGAATCTATCTTGACTACGCCGCCACGACTCCGACCCACCCCGAAGTGGTAACGGCTATGCTGCCATACTTCACCGAGTCCTTCGGTAATGCCTCCAGCATTCACTCTTATGGTCAGGAGGCGAAACAGGCGCTGGAAGAGGCAAGGAGCAAGGTGGCGGCTCTCATCGGGGCTTCCAGTGAGGAGATAGTTTTTACCAGCGGTGGTACCGAGGCGGACAACAGTGCCATTAAGGGTGTAGCTTACGCCAACAAGTCACGAGGCAATCACATCATCACCACGGCCATCGAACACCATGCCGTAATTGAGAGCGCCGAATTCATGGAACACCAGGGGTTTGAGGTGACCTATCTCCCGGTGGATGAGTACGGGCTGGTTGACCCTGACGATGTCAGGAAAGCCATAACCCGTAAAACCATTCTCATCTCGGTTATGCAGGCCAATAATGAAGTAGGCACCATTGAGCCAATAACCGGGATAGGCAAGATTGCCCGGGAGGCGGGGGTATATTTTCATACCGATGCCGTACAGGCGGTGGGGCGCATACCGGTGGACGTAAATGAGTTAGGAGTGGATTTACTCTCTTCATCGGCACACAAACTCTACGGTCCTAACGGAGTCGGCATATTGTACATCAGAAAAGGAACCAAACTGGTTCCCTTTATGCACGGCGGTGAGCAAGAGGATGGCTGGCGAGCCGGCACCCACAATATTCCGGGAATTGTGGGCTTTGGCAAGGCAGCGGAGCTGGCTCAGCAGGAGATGGCAGGGGAAGCGGAGCGCCTGATTGTTCTCCGTGACCGCCTGATCAGTGGTCTCCTGGAGCGAATCGAGCATGCGTACCTGAATGGACATCCCTCCCAGAGGTTACCCAACAATGTTAATATCAGCTTTAAGTTTGTGGAGGGGGAGTCGATTCTGCTAAACCTTGACCTGGAAGGCATCAGCACTTCTACTGGATCAGCCTGCAGCTCGTTAAGCATTGAGCCGTCTCACGTACTGCTGGCTTTGGGGTTACCCCACGAACAGGCGCACTGCTCGATGAGGTTCAGTCTGGGCAAATGGACCAGCCAGGAGGACATTGACCGGGTTCTGGAAGTCACGCCAAAAATTATTTCCAAGCTCAGGGCAATGTCACCGCTTTTTAAAAATACGGACAGGAGATAAAGCGTGAACGACATGAACGAAATGCCCGAAATCGGCAAAATTTCACCCCAGATTTTTAACGAGTTGATATTTCCCCACTTGGGAGCTAAAAGCGATAGCATCATCGTGGGCCCTCAGCATGGAGTGGATGTAGGCATAATAGAAATCGGGGGCAAGGCAGTAGCGCTCACGGCTGACCCGGTATTTATCGTTCCTGAATATGGCTGGGAAAAGGCAGCCTGGTTTGCTATTCACATTATCGCTTCTGATGCCGTTACCTCCGGGTTGAGGCCGAAGTTCCTTTCGATAGACTTGAATCTGCCCATGGAGATGACCAAGGGGCAACTGGAAACGGTATGGAAAACCATGCATGGCGAGTGCGAGAAGCTGGGAATAGCCGTTATCTGCGGGCATACCGCTCGCTATGAGAATTGCCATTATCCGATGGTAGGCGGAGCTACCATGCTCGCCGTAGGAGAGAAAGATGAATATGTTACTCCCAAAATGGCCCGGGCTGGAGACAAGATAATCATCACCAAGGGACCAGCCATTGAGGCCACGGGCATATTCGCCACCATGTTCCCGGAGCGAATCGAAAAAGAATTCGGGCACGACTTCAGCCAGAAGGCGCAGCAGATATTTTATAAGATGTCGGTAGTCGAGGACGCCCTGACCGCAGTCAGCGTTGGGGTGAGAGATAACGGGGTCACGGCGATGCATGACGCCACCGAATGCGGCATATGGGGCGGCCTTTACGAGATAGCCCAGGCGGCTGGTCTGGGAGTCAGGGTAGAAAAGGAGCAGATAGTTATCGAGGACGGTATCGAAGAGATATGTCGTTCTTTCAACATCGACCCTTATGCCTCAATCAGTGAGGGGACTTTAATAATTTCCTGTCGCGAGCATAAAGCCCAGGACGTGTTGACTGCCCTTACCAAGAAAGGAATCAAATGTTCCGTGGTCGGGGAATTAACCTCACCCGACAAGGGAATGGTGCTGATAGAGGGAGGAAGGGAGACGAAATTGGAGCATCCCATCGTTGACCCCTTCTGGAACGCCTTCTACGGTGCCCTGCAATAATAATGCACCTTAGTCAGTTACAAATACGGAGGTGACATAATGAGCATAGAGGAGGAAATCCTTAAATCCAGCCGGGTGGTAGCCATCGTTGGCCTCTCCTCTAAGCCAGACCGACCAAGCTACCGTGTGGGCAACTATTTAAAGGGAAAAGGCTTTAAGGTAATCCCGGTGAACCCGGCAGAAAAGGAAGTAGTGGGCGAAACCAGCTACCCCGACCTCCGTTCCATTCCTGAAAGAGTGGATGTGGTTGATATCTTTCGCCGTTCCGAGGACGTATCGCCTATAGTGGAGGACGCCATTAAAATAGGAGCTAAGGCGGTATGGATGCAGGAAGGAGTCGTAAATGAAGGCGCCGCCGCTCGGGCTAAAGAAGCCGGACTCAAGGTGGTTATGGACCATTGCATGCGCAAGGAGTACATGAAAATGGTCGGAGAAAAGGAAGAGGAGTAAGAAAAGTGTCTGATACAGCTATAACTGGTAGAGAGGCGGTGGGCAAAGTAATTGCCGTCTGCCGCAGTAAGAAAAAGGGCACTAAGAAAACGGTTGTGAGTGAGGGCACTCTCAAAGAGGATTTCGGGATGGTAGATGATGCCCACGCAGATAGCAACAGCCACCGCCAGGTAAGTCTGCTGGCAATGGAAAGCATCGCCAAGATGCAGAATCTTGGCCTGGACGTGGGGCATGGTGACTTCGCCGAGAACATTACCAGCGAGGGCATTGACCTGGTGTCTTTACCGCTCGGCACACGCTTGCGAATAGGCGATGATACCATTCTGGAAGTCACCCAGATTGGCAAGGAATGCCATACCAAGTGCGCCATATACAAGCAGGTGGGGCAATGTATAATGCCGGAAGAAGGTGTTTTTGCCCGTGTAATTCAGGGGGGAGTGGTTAAAACCGGCGATGCCATAAGGGTGCCGGGGAGCGGAGAGTAAATGGAGATGGCGGAAAAATTTATTGTACAGCGCGTTACCGAAGAAGGTAAGCATGACCGGGAAGAGATGGTAATCAAGGAACTACCTCTTACCATCATCTTAAATAACCACGAGCTGGTAACGCTGCTTTGCTCTCCTCATAATTTGGACTATTTAGCTGCCGGCTTCCTTTTCTCAGAGGGATTAATCGATAACAAAGATGAAATCCAGAAAATAATGGTGGATGATCGCCGGGGTGTAGTCCGGATAGAAACCAAAGAGGACAAGGGGCCGGCTGGTGAGCTACTCTTCAAACGGGTCATAACCTCAGGTTGTGGTGCCGGCTCTCTCTACCGGGCAGCTGATGTCCAGAACCTGGGTAAGGTGGAATCGCAGACTCAGGTATCAGCCACTGAGATATTTGACCTCGTAAGCGAGTTCCAGCATCATTCGCAGACTTTTCGGGACACCGGCGGCGTGCACAGTGCCGCCCTCTGCGATAACAAAAACATCCTGGTCTTCTCTGATGATATTGGCAGACACAATGCCATAGATAAAATACTGGGTGAATGTCTGCTCAAGGACATAACAACGGATAACCGCGTAATAGTCACCAGTGGCCGCATCCCTTCGGAGATATTGTTGAAGGCGGCGAAGAGAAAAATCCCCATAATTATCTCCGTATCGGCTCCCACCGATTTAGGGGTGAAGCTGGCTAATGAGCTGGGCATAACACTGGTAGGTTTTGTGCGGGGGAAAAGGATGAATGTCTATGCCAATGACTGGCGGGTAATAACCGACATAGCCCCGGTGAAGGGGAAGGTGCTCCTGAATGACGGATAACCGCAACTTGACTGACTCAATTTTGAGTTTAAAAGAGCAGAGGAAGGCTATCATTCTGGCCCATAACTACCAGCGCGGTGAGGTCCAGGATATGGCCGACTTCGTCGGAGACTCTCTGCAACTGAGCCAGCAAGCGGCTAAAACAGACGCCGGGGTAATAGTATTCTGCGGTGTCAATTTCATGGCGGAGACAGCCTACATCCTCTGTCCCGATAAAGTGGTTTTACTGCCGGACGCCAATGCCGGCTGCCCCATGGCGGACATGATAACCGCTGCAAAGCTAAAGGAAAAAAAAAGGGAGCTACCGAACGCCGAAGTGGTCTGCTATGTCAATTCGTCGGCTGATGTCAAAGCGGAATCGGACATCTGTTGCACCTCGGCTAATGCGGTCAGGGTTATAGAGAGCCTGGAATCGAAGGAAATACTGTTTATTCCCGACCACTACCTGGGACAATATGTATCCACCCAGACGGATAAAAAAATACATCTCTGGCCGGGCTATTGCCCCACTCATATGAAGATACTGCCGGAGCATATCACCGAGCTCAGGAAGAAGTATCCCCGAGCAAGGGTGGTGGTCCACCCGGAGTGCCGGCCTGATGTTATAGCTCTGGCGGACAAGGCCTTGAGCACCGGCGGGATGATTCGCTACGCCAGAGAGAACGATTTCGACCAGATGATAGTGGGTACGGAGATAGGCATATTGCATCGTCTAAAGAAGGACAATCCTGATAAAGAGTTTATCCCGGCATCCAACAAAGCGGTTTGCCCGAATATGAAGCTAATCACTCTGGAAAAGGTGCTGTGGGCGCTGGAAGAGATGGCACCTGAGGTCAGAGTGCCGGAAGAAACCCGCCTGAGAGCCAAAGCGGCAGTTGACCGCATGCTGCAGGTGTCATAGGCTCATAGGCGGGAGCATGGTTGGATATGGCAGAGCCCAGTTACATCGTGGTGTTGGTCACTACCGGCAGCCCGGAGGAGGCGCAGAAAATCTCCTCGGCTCTGCTGGAACAGAAGAAAGCCGCTTGCGTCAATATTGTGCCCCAGGTGAGTTCACGCTTCTGGTGGCAGGGTGAACTCGATAGCGCTGAGGAGAGCCTGCTGATTATCAAAACCAGAGCCTCACTGCTGGACGATATTATCGGTATAGTGAAGAAAATGCATAGCTACGAGGTTGCCGAGGTGATTGCTCTGCCCATTGTTGGCGGCAACCCGGATTACCTGAACTGGATAGGGGAGGAAACTTAAAAAGTGACCTTAGAGGATAGCCATGTTAACCGATGATGAACTGCAGAGATACGACCGCCAGATAATGATACCGGGGATTGGAGAGGAAGGGCAGGAAAAGCTTAAGCAGAGCAAGGTAGTTGTTGCCGGTGGCGGTGGGCTTGGCTCGCCGGTTTCCATTTACTTGGCTGCCGCCGGTATAGGGACGATACGCCTGATTGACCATGACAGGGTGGAACTTAGCAACCTCAACCGCCAGGTCCTTCACTGGGACAAGGATGTGGGCAGAGAAAAGGTCAATTCGGCTGCGGAGAAGCTCCAAAAGCTGAACGAAGGAGTACAGGTAGAAGCCGTAGCGGAGTCTATAACTGAAGCCAATGTCTCCCGGTTAGTGGCTGGCTTCGATTTAATAGTGGATGCCATGGATAATCTGCCCACCAGATTTATATTAAATAAGGCAGCCATAGAGCATAATATTCCGTTTTTTCACGGAGCGGTTTACGGTCTTGAGGGCCGTGCGATGACTATAATACCCGGTAAAACAGCCTGTATGGGGTGTATATACCGGGGACCTATCCCCCGGGAGAAATTCCCGGTAATCGGCGTCACACCAGCTGTCATTGGATGTATCCAGGCGACAGAAGTAATAAAGTATCTTACCGGTATCGGCAAGCTGCTGGCGAACCGTCTGCTGGTCTATGATGGATTGAATATGAAATTCACCGAATTGACGGTTAAAAAAGACCCTGGTTGCCAGTATTGCGGCCATCTGGAAACTGGATAACCGTTCTAGTGAGGAGGAGGTTGAATGAGCGTGAAAATAGATGTTCGCCCGGGCATGCAGCATTTCACCAATAATCAGGACGTAGTGGAGGTAAACGGCAGCACGGTAGGGGAATGCCTCGACCAACTGATAGACCAGTTCCCCGTCCTTAGAGAGGAACTACTTGATAATGACGGGAATGTACTACATTTCGTCGATATCTACGTTAACGGCAAGAGCTCATATCCGGAGGAATTAGCCAAGCCGGTTAAGGATGGCGACGAACTCTACATACTCCGCACCATTGGTGGCGGATGAGAGGGGGTGTGACATTTGTTTAAGTCTATGGCAGAAGACATCAACACGGTTTTTGCCCGCGACCCCGCGGCCAGAAGCCGTTTGGAGGTTATATCCTGCTATCCCGGATTACATGCCCTCTGGTTTCACCGGATAGCGCATTTTCTATGGCAGCGTCGGCTCAGACTCCTGGCCCGTCTACTGTCGCATCTCAACCGCTTTCTGACCGGCATAGAAATCCACCCGGGAGCCCGAATCGGCAGACGGTTTTTTATCGACCACGGAGCCGGTGTTGTCATCGGCGAGACCACGGAGATTGGCGATGACGTTCTCATCTATCAGGGAGTGGTTCTGGGTGGCACGGCTCTGGAGAAGAAGAAGCGCCACCCCACCGTGGGCAATAATGTGGTTATCGGCGCCGGCGCCATAGCGCTGGGTCCCATTACCATAGGTGATGATGCCAGAATAGGTTCCGGCTCCGTGGTGGTGAAGGCGGTGCCGCCCGGGACTACCGTAGTGGGCATTCCCGGCAAGATTGTATCCGACCGCCACAAGCCGGTTATAGACCTTAAGCACGGTGAGTTACCCGACCCGGTTGCTGAAGCCTTAAAGCGGGTTTTAAAAGAGCAGAAGAAACTGGAGAACCGATTGAAAAAGGTAGAAGAATCCAGCGGCATAACAGCGGAAAAAGACGAATTAGAAGAGAGAAGAAGCGAGATTGAGAGGGAATTAACCCAGTAGGATAAAGCTTACCCTGTCTTTCTAACGTCTTTTTTTACCTTATCGCTGATGGCCCTTGCAGGCTATCAATGAAGTTCACCACCTCCGGCACCGTATAGTTCCCCATTCGTCCCGAGCATCATTCTAGAATTTCCTGCTCATTTCCCCACAATTTTACCAGCCCGAATAATTCACATTATGGGTGGCCTGGTTTCCGGAGCAGCAGATCAACGCAATCGCACTCTGCAAAGCTAACTCACGCCTGGGGATGTAGCATAAGGTATATAATGTTACATGGTTATTTACTAAAGCCAGGCAGGGCTTCATAAAACGTTACCTTGCTTCATTAAAAAATGGCTCCTTATTTTGGGGTATTGACAATCTACATAACAGATGTACAATGGTTTCAATAAGTGTAAGGAACCGGATAATGCGATGTGGCAGTGGCTGGGAAGATAAATACCGGTGGCAATTCTAAAAGTTAACGAGGAGGAGGTGTATTATGGGATGACATCCATACATAAAAGGTTATCACAACAATTTTAATAAGGGAGGCGTAAGATGAAGAGGATTACAATAATCGTATCTTTGCTATTAATTATCACAGTGGTAGCTTTAGGCTTCGGCTGTGCACAGCCGGCTCCAGCTCCGGCTCCAGCTCCAGCACCAGCTCCGGCTCCAGCGCCAAAACCGTCCCCGTCCCCGGCGCCAGCACCAAAACCAGCTCCGGCTCCGGCTCCGGCGCCAGCACCAAAACCAGCTCCAGCCCCGGACTGGCCCAAATCTCTGGTCATTACCAGTCCACCCCCAACCGCTTCGCTGTCAATCTATTCTGCTGGCGTAGCCAAGATTATAGAGAAATATACTGGGATACCCACCTCACCACAGCCAGAAAGTGGTTCTCTGGCGGCAGCTATGGTCATGGTTAAGGGCGATGCTCAACTCACCGGCACCGGTGGTGCTTCAGCAGTCTATGGGCTTCGTGAGACGGAACCATTCCCCAAGGGAAGTTCAAACATCCTGCGCGGGCTTTTCTTTGGTGAATACAATTCAACCAGTCACTGGGTGGTCCGGGCTGACTCAGATATATATACTATTCCGGATCTCAAGGGCAAAAGGTCCATGTTTGACCGACCAGGCCAGGCGCTTTACCAGGATAACTGGCAGGCCGTACTGGAAGCATACGGCATGACCAAGGATGATATTATTCTCATGCCAGCTCTGAACCAGGCGGCGGCTGTCACTGCCCTAAAAGAGGGAAGGGCTGATGCCTTCTTCCATCACAGTGCGGCACCAATGACAGCTATGGTAGAAGCTGAACGCACCACTCCTTTCCGCCTGCTGCCTCTGAGTGAAAAAGCAATAGACCATCTCCTGGAGAAGGTGCCGTGGACGATGCGACAGACCATCCCGGCTGGCACCTATAGGGGGCAGACTGAAGATATGAAGTGGACTGCTTCCAAGGCGGGGATTATGGTCAGGAAAGACCTGCCGGATGCTTTAGTCTATGACATAGTTCAAGCCGTAGACCTGCATTTTGACGAACTCAAGGGTGTCCACATGGCGTTTAAAGACTGG
>JAHJRU010000074.1 GCA_018830745.1 Chloroflexota bacterium | reverse complement strand
GCCGAGGAAGCGCCACAGCAAATCCAGTCCGGAATCTCCACCATCTCCAGGCCCAGAGTGCGGCCAGCATCCAACATCGACCGGTTGTATTCCTCAGACGTTGTCTCCAGAGAACAGCCGGGATAGTAAGCATATCGTTGATTTAGTGCCATTTAAATTACCTTTTCTCGAAAATGTCCCTGAGTTTATCCCCACCCTTTTTCTTCGGCGGGAGGAGGGGCATTTTACCCTTCCACAGCATCTTTAACCCTAGGACAAGGTCGCCGAAAAAGTCCTTAGTTTTCAGCTTGAGCTTGAGCAGAGTGCCCAGTTCGTACTGCCTTCCCCATTGCTCAATGCTGTGGAGGAATGTCCGGTGTAGTTGAGGTATGGAAGTTTCCTTGCTCTCGACGCCCGCCTCAAGCGCCATTTGCCGCAGGGCATCCATCATCCGGGGTATATCCACGTCATGGGGACAGCGCGTGTAGCAGGCTTTACAGGAGGCGCAGAACCATATAGCCGACGACCGGAGCACCCTATCCTTAAGTCCCAATTGCACCATCCGCAGCACCTGATTGGGGGAGAAGTCCATGGCAAAGCAAAAGGGACAGCCCAGCGTGCAGGTAAGGCACTGGTAGCAGCGGTCAAAATTTATCCCGCTGCTTTCCTTAACCCTGGCAGAAAAGGTAGCATCCCGCGCCTCGGTTTCCAGACAATCAATCTGCCCCATCGGCTAGCCCACCCAACTCAGTTCATTTTCGTCGAACATGGTCAGCGGTGGCTCCTCTTCCAAATCTCTCCCCGGCACATAATCGAATAACGCCTGCACCTCATCGCCGGTGTGACGGAACAACGGCAAAAGCGGGATACCACTGGGGCAGGCATCCTGGCAAAGCCCGCAGCCGGTGCAGGATAGCCCCACGTGGTTGAGGCGGGTCAGATGGAAAAGCAGCGTATCCGCCGGCATTCGCAACGCGCCCTTCTTCTCCGCCATATCAAGATACTTCTCCGCCTCCCACTCAAAAGCCGGTGATTTCAGAAAACACTCCTTGCAGTAGCAGACGGGACAGGCTTCCACACAATTGTAGCAACTGGTACAGGCAGCGAAGATATCAAGCAGGTTATCCCGACCGGACATTTCCTTTTTTACCCGTTCGAACAATCTCTCCTTGCTCTCCACCCGGTGAGCTAAAAGGCTGGCAATGGCTGCCCCTCTATCCTCCGCCTCTGCCCCTGGAAGATTGAGCTTGGCCAATACGTCTTCACCCTGTGCCGTCATCGCCTGGAGAAGCACTCCCTTCTCCACATCTACCCCCAGCAAACCGATGACCAGGTCAGCATTCTGAGGCACGAAGTATTCACATACCTGACAGGCTTCTCTCAGGTTAAGCTCATCTCCGTCTTTGACCCGCCGGAGGAACTCGTCGGTAGGATTCGGGGTATCCTGGCAAAACTCGCGGTAGTCAGCCGGAGAATACGTGCCGTAGCAGTCCAGGCTGATGAGCAGCAGGTTATCGAGAGAAGCCTGCTTCAGCTTGACCAGCTCGACCAGTGACCGGAGATCGCAGGGCCGCAGAAGCACGGCAATTTTCCTCTGGCTGGGAGCAACCCGGGTCAACCGGGACACCACCCGCGCCATGCTCACCGGCATTACCGGCGCCAGAGGACGAGCCTGAGCCAGAATTCCCGGCTCCGTTATCAGCGTGGGAGCTATATCGCTTTTGTTTGGCAACTCCGCCGGAACAAGCACGGCGTCAACAAGCTTCTCTTCAAGCATCTTCTGGAGAAAAAGGTTAATGCTCGCCTCGATTTCACCATCTTTAACTTCCAACCAGGCACTCTTCAACTTCTATTCCTCACTGATATTCAGACCGACCAGCTATTCTTAAAGGGACTGGGCCCCTTCTTCTTCATCGCCTCAGTGAATTCCCTCATGGTCCGGGCAAACTTTGGCCCCTCGGCAGCACTTATCCAGCGAACCCAGACCCGGTCTTCATCCAGACCCAGAGCCTTCAGCGTGGTCTTGAGCACCGCCAACCGCCTTCTGGCTATTAAGTTGCCCGAGCCGTAGTGGCAGTCACCTGGAGGGCAACCCCCGACAATCACCCCATCAGCCCCGGATAGTAGAGCACGAATCACATATACCGGGTCCACCGAGCTGCTGCACGTCACCTGAATAGGGCGGATATTGGGAGGGTACTGAAGCCGCGTAGTTCCCGCCAAATCCGCCGCCGCCGAAGTGCACCACTTGCAGAAAAAGCCTATCAGCACCGGCTCAAATTCCTTTTCCCGGCTATTCTCAGTGGGCAAATCTACGCCTGCACTATCTATATTATCTGATGATTGTATATTCATAAGGCTGCATCCAGCATGGAAATAACCTGTTTATCCGTCAGTTCCCTGAGCTGGGCGGCTCCGCTGGGACAGGCGGCGGCACAGGCACCGCAACCACGGCACAGGGTTTCAATCACCTGCGCTATCCCCCTCTCCGTATCCCTGTATCTGGCTTCAAAGGGACATACTTTAATACAAAGCTCGCAGCCGGTGCACCACCGCTCGTTTACCTCGGAAACCATCGTCGGCGAGAACGACTGGATTCGCCAGAGCAACTGCGCCGCCCGCTGGGCAGCCGCCTGAGCCTGAACAATGGTCTCCGTCATATTGAGCGGGGAATGCGCCAGTCCACAGACGTATATTCCATCCTTGAGAAAGTCCACCGGGCGGAACTTCGCTTCCGCCTCCTGGAAGAAACCGTCTTCATTCCGTTCGACTCCCAAAATGTCAGCCAGCCTGGCATTGTCTTCCGGAACAATCGCCGGGCTGAGCACCAGCAGGTCCGGCTGCCAGACCATCTCGCCACCCAGCACCGGCTCGACTGCCCGTATCTTCAGTTTACCCCCGTCGAAAGTCACCTCAGGCTTATTATCCACCTCATACCGCACAAACTCAATACCCTGCTCACGGGCTGCGGTATAGTATTCTTCGCTCAAACCATAGGTCATCATATCACGGTAAAAAATAGTTACATCCATATTCAGGTTCTGCCGCTTTAGATTTATAGCATTTTTCAACGCCTGTGAACAGCAAAGCCGACTGCAATACGGTCGCTGGCTGTCCCGCGAGCCGACGCACTGTATCATGGCTACCGACTTCAATTCCGCCGGCTTAATCTCCCCGGCGCTCAGCCTCTCCTCAAGTTCCCGTTGAGTTAGCACTTCCCTGGATTCACCATAGCCGTATTCGACAGGTTGCAGTTCTTCCGCACCGGTAGCCAGTATAATGGCTCCGGCTTCAACCGGCTGTTCATCTGAGCCCTTTTGCCTCAAAGTAACCCTGAAGCTGCCGGCATAGCCAGCTACTTCTGTCACCTCGGTTTCCCGCCGGATATGAACCGATGGTTGAGCCTCTACTTCACTGATAAGTCTCTCCAGCCAGGACGGCACATCGCTGCCGTCCAGCAGGGAGCGAATATGCCGGGCATGACCACCCAGCGTGCCGCTTATTTCGACTAATTCCACGGCAAAGCCGCGCTCCGCCAGGGCTCGTGCCGCCACCAGTCCGGCCAGTCCGCCCCCCACCACCATTATCTTCTGGGTGACTGACACAGGTTTGGCTGGCTGATAATCCTCCCGCCGCCTCAATTTCTCAGCCGCCATGGCGATTAATTTCTTGGCTTTTTCGGTAGCCGGCTTGCCATCGTACAGGTGAATCCAGGCTACCCTTTCACGTAAATTGACGGTCTCAATGGGGATTTCGCCATCCGCAACAGGCAAATCAGTCACTGCACCGCCAGCCAGGATAATCGTGTTGGCTCCGGCTTCCCTTGCCCGGCGGTTTATCTCCTCCAGCATTTCCGATTGTGGGAGATAATCGACTTCCTCGGCATGAACCACCCCGGGAAGCTGACGGCCGAAGTCCAATATCTCCCTGATATCAACCGTCCGGCTTATCTCATCCCCACGGTCACAAACATAAATAGCTATGCGGGGCTCATCCTGAACAGGCAGTTCGGCTTCAATCGCTGGCGGCTTGCCTGGAGCAATCAGCGCCAGAGCCTGGCCCGCCGCCGCCGTAGCCCCGGTTACCGTATCGGCGATATCCCTGGGACCAGAGGCAGAACCGCAGATATAGATACCTTCCCGGCCAGTCTCCACCGGAGCGAAGCCCTCCGTCTGACAGAAACCCCACCTGTTGAGCTTTAGCCCCAATACCTGACTCAGAGACTCAAAGCCTGGCGAAGGTGTTTGACCCACCGAAAGGACCACCATATCGAAGTCCCGAGTCACCATCCCGCCATCATCCGTAATCACCGCCAGTTGCAGGTTATGGTTCCGGAAGTCCTGCCCTACCCGGGGGACACGGCAACGCACAAATTCCACCCCCAGTGATGCCGCTTTATCATAATAACGGCGATACCCCTTACCGAAGTCCCGCAGGTCCATATAAAAGAAGCTGACGCTGGTATGGGGATGCTTACGCTTAATCATCATCGCCTCTTTGAGGGCATACAGACAGCAGGCCGATGAACAGTAGTCGTTTTCACTGGTGCGGGAGCCGACACACTGCAGGAAAGCCACCGACCGGGGCACCTGGCCATCCGATGGGCGCTTCAAATCGCCCAGGGTGGGGCCATTGGGACTGAGCAAGCGCTCCAGCTCGGTACTGGTAACCACGTTGGGAAAACGCTTATAGCCAAACTGCGTAGCCGGCCGGGCGTCGAATTCCTCAAAGCCGGCGGCCAGCACGATGGCACCAACTGATATTATCCTT
>JAHJRU010000073.1 GCA_018830745.1 Chloroflexota bacterium | reverse complement strand
GTCTTCTGGGGGTCAGTATCGCCGATATCAGGATTAAGTCCATCTCCGCGGAATACTATCACGAAGCGGTGCTCCCGCACCGGAGAAACGAATAATTGAACTCCGTCTATTACCTTACCGTCCAGCAGCTGGCATAGCGCAGCGCTCTTTTCGGTGGGGATACGCCCTGCCCGTCGGTCGGTAACCAGCCCATTTTCGTCCACGGTACAGAAGTTGCCTCGAACGGCCACATCTCCCGGCTCAAGCTCAAAACCGATGCCAATTGCTTCCAATGCCCCTCGTCCGATAATGAAGCGTACCGGGTCATAGCCAAACAGCGCCAGGTGTCCCGGAGCGCTGCCCGGTGTTATACCCGGGCCCACCGGGTCGATAAGCCCGCATAAACCTTCAGCGGCTAGACGGTCGAAATTTGGCGTTCTGGCAGTCTCCAGCTCCGTCTTGCCTGTTTGAGGATGCGGTAATCCGCCAAGACCGTCCAGAACTAACAAAATAATTTTGCTGGGTGAAGAGAAGGAAATAGACTTGATAAGCTCCAAATCACTCATTGGGCTATTTACCGTCCTTTATTTACTGTCCTTGTCGAGCAGCGCCTCTACCCCGGGCAGTGGCCGTCCCCCCAGAAACCGCAGTGAGGCCCCGCCGCCGGTAGATACGAACGTCATTTTATCTGCCAGCTTCATATCAACGACCACTTCCGCCGTCGAACCTCCGCCAATAATAGTGGTGGCTTTAATACCGGCCAGTATTCGGGCTATACTTCTCGTCCCCTGAGCAAACTCGGGTATTTCGTCGATACCCATGGGGCCGTTCCAGAAGACAGTCCGGCTCTTTTCCAGTTCCCGGCGGAAGGTATCAACGGTCTTGGGGCCAATATCGACAATCTTCATTTGCGGTGGGACCTCATCTAGGGATACCACGGTGGCTTTAGCCCCGGCACTTGTTTCATCGGTTACCACAACATCAATGGGTAGAAGTATACGTACCTCGTAAGCAGCAGCTTCTTTCATCAGGCCAAAGACGGTACTCAGGCTACCTGACTCAACTAACGATTGGCCTGTATCGAAGGACATAGCCTTGAGGAACACATTGGCCATACCGCCACCAATTAATAGTACATCTACCTTGTTCATGATATTTTCCAGCATGCCTACTTTATCGCTTACCTTGGCACCCCCCAGCACGGCGATAAAAGGGTGAGCGGGATTTCCCAGGATACTCCCCAGGGTGGTGAGTTCCCTTTCCATCAAAAATCCAGCTACTGCGGGAAGGTACTCAGCGACACCGGTTATTGAAGCATGGCTGCGATGCGCTGTGCCGAAGGCATCGTTGACATATATATCGGCCAGGTTTGCCAAGGCTTGCGCAAAGGCGGGGTCGTTTTTTTCCTCTTCAGGGTGAAAACGAAGGTTTTCCAGCAGCAGGGTATCTCCATCCTTTAATTCCGCTACCGCCCGCTCTACTTTGGGACCGATGCACTCACTGGCAACCTGCACCGGTCTCTTAAGATGATGGGATAGACGCTCGGCAATGACCGTCATTCTCAGGTTATCAACTACCTTGCCCTCCGGGCGGCCCAGGTGAGAACACAGAATGACTTTTGCCTCCTGCTTCACCAGATGTTCAATGGTAGGCAAGGCTGCCTGGATACGACTGTCATCGCCGATAGTGCCTGTCTTCTCATCTAAGGGAACATTAAAGTCAACCCTGACCAGTGCCCTTTTTCCCTTGACATCTACGTCTCTGACGGTCATTTTATTCATTGGTTACTCCTGTATATAGGCTGAAATTCAAATAACCAGACACGGGTTATTTCAGTACCTCCTTTAGACCACGCGTAGGCGAAGAAGGGGACTTGGCGTTACCGAGCAGACTCAATACCGCTCGGATTATACCTGGCCCATCGAGGTCGTATTCGGCGCGGAGGCTTGCCTGGGGACCCTGGCCCACAAACTCATCGGTGATACCGATGTTCTTTGTTTGAATGTCGCCTTTTCCTGATTGCTGCAGCAGGGCGGTCACGGCGCTGCCAAATCCGCCTCTAAGAACATTCTCCTCCACCGTGACGACACGCTTAATGCGGCTGGCCAGGTCTATTATAAGCTCCGAATCCAGTGGATTGGCAAAGCGAGCATTAACTACCGTGGCTTCAATTCCTTGAGATGCTAATCCCATGGCAGCTTCCATTGCCGGAGCCACCATTGACCCTATGGCTATTATAGCCACGTCCTCTCCCTGGCGCAGTATCTCACCTTTGCCTATGGGAACAGTGTGTAATTCCTGGTCCAATTCGACACCTAATCCAGCACTGCGTGGATAACGCACCGCCATCGGGTGTGCTGCTTTTACGGCGGTGTAAAGAAGGTGCTGCAGCTCATTCTCGTCCTTGGGAGCCGATACAATCAGGTTGGGAATCAATGTCAGGTAGGAAAGGTCAAAGGTGCCCTGATGTGTCTTGCCGTCATCGCCGACAATCCCGCTGCGGTCGAGGGCGAATACCACGGGTAAATCCTGGAGGCATACATCGTGGATAATCTGGTCAAAGCCGCGCTGTAAAAAAGTAGAGTATATAGCTACGATGGGGATGAAACCCTGCGTGGCTAATCCGGCGGCGAAGGTAACGGCATGCTGCTCGCAGATGCCCACGTCGAAGACGCGTTGCGGAAACTCAGCTTCGACAATGCTCAGGTAGTTCCCCTCCGGCATGGCCGGAGTAATGGCTACCAGCTCGGGAATTTCACGAGCCAGACGGAGTACCGTTCGGGCAAACACCTCGCTGTAAGTTGGTATATCTTTGTTAGTCGAATTCTTGGGGGGTACACCGTGGAAATAAACGGCGTTACCTTCTGCGGGAAGGTAACCTTTACCCTTGGTGCTTACGACGTGGACAAAGGTCGGCTTGCGATGGTAGTCCCTTGCCTGTTTCAGGGCTGTTTCCAGCCCGTGGATGTTATGCCCATCGAAAGGACCCATGTAGGCAAATCCCAGTTCTTCCCAAAACATGGTTGGCATAACCATGCCCTTAACCCTATCCTGAACCTGCTTGCCTGTCCGCCATAATCTGTCACCCATAGGCAATCTGGTTATTACCTGCCTACCCATTTCTTTAGCCGTCGAATAGTGGGGGTTGAGTCGGACTTTATTAAACAACTTGGACAGGGCCCCCCAACGGTAGGTGAAATTGACATCCCATTGTCATTCAGCACCACGATGAGCCTGGAGCCCAGATGCCCCGCCTGATTTAGCGCTTCCAGAGCCATCCCGCCAGCGATAGCTCCGTCGCC
>JAHJRU010000072.1 GCA_018830745.1 Chloroflexota bacterium | reverse complement strand
TAATAACACTCGACCAGAATTTGTGTTTCTTAAACCAACTCATCCTATTACCTCCTTAACTGCCGGTAATGCCACTTTCTTAGATATCAGGTCTCCTCTTGTGCCAGTCGGTTGCCTGCTGGTAGGCGTAGGCAATCCTCAGGATGGTCTCCTCACCAAAGTGCTTACCGATAATCTGCATTCCTATGGGCAGGCCATCGGCGAAGCCGGCGGGGATAGAGATGCCGGGTACGCCGGCGATGTTTATCGGCAGGGTGCAGACATCACTCAAATACATCTGGAGCGGGTCGTCCACTTTCTCCCCAATCTTAAAGGGAATGGTGGGGGAGGTGGGGGTCACCAGGGCATCGTATTTTTCAAATGCCTGGTCAAACTCCCGCCTTATCAGGGTGCGCACTTTCTGCGCTTTAACGTACCAGGCGTCGTAATAGCCCGCAGAAAGGGCGTAGGTGCCCAGCATGATACGTCTCTTTACCTCGGGACCGAAACCGTGCTGGCGGGTCTTCTCCATGGCTTCCCACATATTCTCTGGCTCAGCATAGGAGTAGCCGTACTTCACCCCATCATAGCGCGCCAGATTAGCCGAGGCTTCCGATGGGGCAATGATGTAGTACGCTGCCAGGGCATAGGGGGTGCTCGGCAGCGAGGCTTCCCAGTCTATTATTGCCCCCAGTTCCTCTAACTTACTGATGGCTTGGCGGATGGCTGTTTCTACCTCAGCCTGCATTCCCTCAACGAAGTACTCCCTGGGCACACCGAGGCGCAGTCCCTTCAGGTCGGGCTTCAGGCACCGGGTGTAATCCGGCACCGGGTAGGGCACGGAGGTGGAATCTCTGGGGTCGTAACCGGCGATAGCATTTAGCACCAGGGCACAATCGGTGACGTCCTGAGTCAAGGGTCCAATCTGGTCGAGGGAGCTGGCAAAGGCAACCAGGCCATAACGGCTTACCCGGCCGTAGGTCGGCTTCAGTCCGGTAACACTGCAAAACCCGGCTGGCTGGCGGATACTGCCGCCGGTATCGGAGCCAATGGCGTAAATGGCCGCCCCGACGGCTACCCCCACCGCTGACCCTCCGCTGCTCCCGCCGGGCACCCGGCTTACATCCCACGGATTATGCGTGGGGAACAGAGCCGAGTTCTCCGTTGATGAACCCATAGCAAACTCGTCCATATTGGTCTTGCCCACTATCACCGGGCTACACGCCTTCAGTTTTTCCGTCAGGGTAGCGTCATAAGGCGGCACAAAATTCTCCAGCATTTTAGAGGAGCAGGTCGTTCGTATCCCTCTGGTGCAGATGTTGTCTTTTATCAATACCGGGATGCCGGTAAGTGGACTGGGAGCTTCGCCCCGGGCGAAGAGTTCATCGGCCTGCTGTGCCTGCTCCAAAGCGAGGTCATCGGTAATGGTGACGATGGCTCGGACCTTGGGGTCCACCTCAGCAATGCGCTTCAGCGCCGCCCGGGTTAACTCCACCGACGAAAGCTCTCTGGAGGCAAGCTTTTTATGTGCCTCATGAATGGTCAGCGGATAGTTATCTGTCAATCTAGTCTGCCTCCTCACCGGTTTCATGCCAGCCTTCCCATCCCTCCTTAAGAAGCCATGGGATGAGTGCCAGCGCTGCCACCGGGTCTGCCCACCACCAACCCCAGAGGGCGTTGGCTCCAAGTCCTACCAGCAAAGTCAAGTCTTGGAGGTCGCACACCAGACTCTCGGTGGCTTCGGCGCGCAAAGCACGTGACCCCAGTTTCTTGGCAATATTTGTTTTCCCAAAATAGAGAATTGTCATAAGAACAGCACTGGCTACTACCAGCACGATACCCACCAGGCTCTCCCGGGGTTCAGCAAACCAGCCCAGAAGGGAGGCTACTGCCTGAACCAGAATGTAGGCTGACAGCACGAAGAAAGTTATTCCCACCAGCTTTAGTGCTTTTCTTTCGGCGGCTCCTTCCTCCTGTTGCTTCCATTCTCGTCTCAGATGCCATATCAGAACTGCCCCGGCAAAGAGTTCAACAAGACTATCCAGGCTGAAAGCGATTAGGGCAACACTGTCAGCCGTAATCCCCGCCCATAGCGCCACCCCAAATTCCCCTACATTCCAGAGTTCGCCGATCCAAACCAGCAATAAAGCCCGCTGGCGCAGACCCTTCTTAAATAACCTGTCAATTTCTGTTTTCCCGTCGGGGGACAATGGCGTCTGACCTCAATATCATTCCAGCACGGCCTGGATTCTGAAGAAGCCTCCCTCCTTCCGGGGAGCATTAGCCAGGACCTGGTCTGGGGGGAGAGATTCCGCCACTTCGTCGTCCCTCACCACGGTTTGCAGGTCTATGGATTGAGAGGTAGGTGGGACATCAGTGGTCTCTGCCTGCTGTAACACCTCGAAGCTCTCCAGGAGGTTAGACAACTGCTCTCTGAACTTCTCTACATCATCCTCGGTCAAGCCCAATCGAGCCAGGCGGGCGATATGTAATACGTCTTCGCGGCTTAATTGCATAGTTCACCTCTGGGGCAAGCATTGCTGCATCTGGAAAATTATAGCACCTACTCTTGTCTTTCGGCAACACGCTGTAAAGTCTGAATTCGACCTGGACATAACTTGCCAGTGCGATGGCTTAGGGCTATAATAGGCAAATAGTTTACTAAGGAAGCAGGTGGTTTTCATATGGAGCAATATGGGTTGGAGAATATTCGTAATCTTGTTCTGTTATCTCACTCAGGCGCGGGCAAGACTTCATTATCAGAAGCAATGCTATTTGATACCAAGGCGGTTACGCGCCTGGGCAAGGTTGATGATGGCACCACCACGTCTGACTATGACCCGGATGAGGTAAAGCGCAAGATTAGTATTAACCTGTCAATAATTCCCTGTCTGTGGCAGGGGAACAAGACAAATATTCTGGATGCGCCGGGTTACCCCGACTTCGTGGGCGAAGTCAAGGCAGCCATGCGGGTTAGTGAAGGAGCGCTGGTAGTCATCTGTGCTGCCTCCGGCGTTGAGGTTGGCGCAGAGCAGGTATGGGGCTATTGCGAGGAGGCTAACCTGCCTCGCCTCATCTTTATTAACAAAATGGACCGTGAGAACGCTGACTTCAGCCGCACAATGGACGAGGTGAGGGAGAAATTCGGCACCAGATGTGTACCGGTACAGCTGCCCATAGGCGCCCAGAATGATTTCCAGGGCTTGATTGACCTGCTGACGATGAAGAGCTACCTTGCAACAGAGATGAACGAGGGTGAGATACCCTCTCAATTGCAGGAAGAGGCTAACTCGCTGCGTGATAAGCTGGTGGAGGCCGTGGCTGAGACTGATGACGTGCTTATTAAGAAGTATCTGGATGACGAAGAGCTGACCCGGGAGGAAATCGGCGGTGCCCTGCGAAATGCCGTAGCCGCCGGCAAAGTAATCCCTGTCTTGGCGGGTTCAGCTTTGCGGAATATCGGTCTTACCTCACTTTTAGAAGCCGTCGCCAGTTACATACCGGCGCCCAAGGACCAGGATATGGTTTTGGCGGGTGATTCAGGTGAAGAAGCTGAGCAGCGGATTAAGCCAAGCCAGGATGGCCCCCTGGCGGCTCTGGTGTTTAAAACTACGGCTGACCCGTATGTGGGGAAGCTTACTTACTTCAGGGTATATACCGGCGCCATTGACAGTAATTCGCAAGTGTGGAATGCCCAGCATGGCGCCATGGAACGGATAGGCCAGCTGTTTGTGGTTAAGGGCAAGAATCAGGAGCCGGTGCCCCAGCTCGGGGCGGGTGACATTGGGGCGGTAGCCAAGCTGAGCGTGACCGGTACGGGAGATACTTTATGCAGCAAGGAAAAGCCGGCTAAGCTTGCCTCCATTGCTTTTGCCAAGCCAATTTACAGTTTGGCGGTGCACCCCAAGACTAAGGCTGATGTGGACAAGCTGGGAACCGCTTTAACCAGAATAAGCGAAGAAGACCTTACCATTGAGGTACGCCGGGAGATGGGTACCCATGAAACGGTTTTGTGGGGCATGGGTGAGACCCATCTTAATGTGGTGGCGGAAAAGATGTTCCGCAAGTTCGGTGTGGGTGTTACCATGGAGACTCCTAAGGTTCCCTATCAAGAGACGATTACCACATCCGCCAGGGGGGAATACAAGCATAAGAAGCAGACCGGGGGACACGGCCAGTATGGACATGTCCTTCTGGAGCTGGAGCCTCTATCCCGGGGGAGTGGTATGGAGTTCGCCAATAAAGTTGTCGGCGGCACTATACCCAGGAACTATATTCCGGCGGTGGAGAAGGGGGTTAACGAGGGTATACAGGAAGGAGCGCTGGGTGGCTACCCTGTAGTTGACATAAAGACAACGGTGTATGACGGCAGCTTCCACCCGGTGGATTCTTCGGAGATATGTTTTAAGATTGCCGGGGCGCAGGCATTCAAGAGGGGCATGATTGAGGGACAACCCATCTTACTGGAGCCCATAATGAATCTGAAGGTGACTGTTCCCGATGACTATACCGGTGACATTATTGGTGACCTCAATACCAAGCGGGCGCGGGTGGTAGGGATGAATCCTGAGCATGGCATCAATATAATCGAGGCACAGGCTCCGCTGGCTGAGGTGCAGCGTTATGCCATAGACCTGAGGTCAATGACGCAGGCTAGGGGGACCTTCACCATGGAGTTCAGCCACTACGAGGAAACGCCGGCTCTGGTGGCCCAAAAGGTTATCGCTGCCAAACAGACCGAAAAAGCCTAAACCAATAATAACGGTTCGTTTAGGTTGACCTTATCTCCTGCCTCATGAAGACCACGTAACTTATGCCGAAGCAGACAATCGTCAGTCCTACCAGCGTGGTAAGATGTGGCCAGACGAGGAGCAGGCTCTGCCCCAGGGAGAGGGGATTACCCTCCACGGCTACCAGGGCAGCCAGTAAAAGGGAGCCATGTGTGGGGGGTTGCAGCAATACCAGGGAGGCTTCCTGGAGCAGGAAATTAGGGGAAAACCTCATCACTGTCTGCATTAACTCCACGTTTCTAATAAGTGTTTCTGCGCTTCCTTCGGTTATCGGAGATATGCCGTTGGCGGTAAATTGGGCTACCAGAGAGATGATGATGCTGAAAAACAGCCACAGGGCAAAGGATGACAGGAAAGAAGTGGCTGGTCTCTTGGTTATCACGGAGAAGAGCATAGCCATGCCCATCCAGAATG
>JAHJRU010000011.1 GCA_018830745.1 Chloroflexota bacterium | reverse complement strand
ACCTTACGGCAATAACCACAAGAATTATTATTACCACTATGATTACCTATAAAATCGGCAAAGCCCTTGTGCTCTTTTTACTTTTCCGCCATGCTAATCGTTTTTGTACGCACTGAGTACAAGTACAAGTTGGCGGGTGACCTGCGTATCTCGTTCTTCTATATGTTTCATCTTCTCTCGGCATATTGGGCCTCACTCGATATGTTTATCGTTTATTGCTCTTGAAATCATTCGTCCTGTAGCCGAAAGCGAAGCCGTAGTTACTTGAGCCATGCGATTATTTGAACGACGAATATATTCGATTAAACCCCAGCCAAGAAATCCAATTCCTAAGAGCAATGAATACCAAACCGCTGTCATTTCAATATTGAGCTGGGCGTTCAATAAGAAAATTACGTCCATTCTTTTTGCTAAGTCTGGAATGGCAGGTGATGCAGATAAAGATTGTGAATAATCGCTAAGGGCGTTTTCGATGTCGAAAGCTGCACGAATAAGAAAGTAAAGACCTGCGAGAATTAAATAATAATCGCCAAACCATCGACTGATTTTATTGTTAGGCTTTGTGATTTCACGTATCTCGTCTTGAAAATCGCTATAAATATCGGTATTATGCTCTTTCATTACTTCTTAACCCCTTTTCTTGTAGTTTTTAGTGTTCATGGTACTTTATATCAATACATTATAGTTAATGGCCAGACTCGGTATAAATATAGCATTTTGTTTATTGAATTGTAATAGCTGCCTTTGCCTAGAGTTCAAGCTACGTGCTATTATTAAAGGGGGATTCTGAGTTTGGAATAGGGGCGCAATGACAAAGAAGCTACTATATATCATTCTATCGCTGGCTCTGGTCACCGGACTGGTGGCTGGCTGCTTTCCCAGGAAGGGAGAACCGGCTCCCGCCGCTGCTGAAGGTGTGCTTAATCTGTCTAATATTGACCCCTTGACCCTCGACCCCGCGGTTTCCGGTGATGCGACCTCACATGAGTACATCTTACAGCTGTTCAGTGGTCTGGTGCGCCTCGATGATGACCTGAGACCGGCCCCTGATATTGCCGCCGACTGGCAGATAAGCCGGGATGGTAAGACCTATACCTTCAATCTACGGCGGGACGTCAGGTTTCATGATGGGCGGAAGGTTACTGCTCAGGACGTTAAGTACTCCTGGGAGCGTGCCTGTGACCCGGCCACCAGCTCCCGGACAGCCTCAACCTATCTGGGCGACATCATTGGTGTCCGGGAGGTGCTGGCGGGTGTAAGAAAGGACATCGGCGGTGTCAGGATTATTGATGACTACACCCTTGAGGTAACCATAGATGCCCCCAAATCATATTTTCTGTCGAAGCTGACCTATCCCACCGCTTTTGTCGTGGATAGAGCCAATGTGGAGTCGGGCAGTGGGTGGTGGCGTAAGCCCAATGGCACCGGTCCTTTCCGCCTGAAACAATGGGACAAGAACGAGCTGCTGGTTTTGGAAGCCAACGGGCTTTATCACGGAGTTCAGGCAAAGGTGGAGTCGGTGGTCTTCTGGTTGTGGGCCGGCGTACCGATGAATCTGTATGAGATGGGGAAAATTGATGTCGCCGAGGTATATACCGACTATATTGATAAGGCGGCGGATAAGTCGGGCCCCTTTCATCGAGACTTAATGGTGGTGCCGGAGCTTAGTTTTTTCTATCTGGGCTTCAATACTACCAGGCCGCCGTTTGATGATATAGATATTCGCCGGGCATTCTCACACGCCGTGGACAAGGATAAACTGGTTTCCCTGGTGTCGAAGGACACCGTGCAACGGGCGGACGGTATCCTGCCTCCGGGGCTACCTGGCTATAATGGAGACCTGGTCGGTATTGAATATGATGTCGATAAAGCAAAGGAGCTGATTGCCGCTTCAAAGTATGGCGATGTGTCCCGGCTGCCGCCGATTACCATTACCACTTCCGGGTGGGGAGGAATGGTATCTAGGGAGCTTGAGGCTGTGGTGTATCAGTGGCAGCAAAACCTGGGCGTTGAAGTAAAGGTAAGGCAGCTGGAGCCGGAGAGGTTTCTTTATCAACTTAAGGCAGAAAAAGACGAGATGTTTCTTATGGGTTGGATAGCTGATTATCCTCATCCGCAGGACTTCCTGGAAATACTATTTCGCAGCGGCGCCGAGAGCAATTATGGCGAGTACAGCAATGCTGAGGTAGATTCTCTGCTGGGGAAAGCCAACGTGGAGCCGGATATCGAGCAGAGCCTGGCATTGTATCAGCAGGCGGAGCAGATACTGGTTGAAGATGCAGCCTGCTTACCCTTATGGTTCGGTAAAAGCTATATCCTCAGCAGGTCCTACGTCAAGGGATACCAGTTGAATCCTATGGGTTTTGCTATGCTGAACAGCGTTTCGGTGGAACCTCACTAGACAGGATGTACAAACCGAGAGACTTCTCTGCTTGCCTCAATTGCAGTTAACCTGACGCAGCCTGGTATTTGTCCTGGCGGTCTTTGAAAGTAAGGAGGAATGGTGGCGTATGAATCTGGTAGAACAGTTTAACCATGTTTTTTATCCCCGTTCGGTAGCCGTGGTGGGTGCTTCGTCAAATCCGGTGAAGCAGGGGTATCTCTGTTTAGCCAATGTGCTGGAAGGCGGTTTCAAGGGCAGGGTATATCCGGTGAATCCTGGACTGGATGAAGTCCTTGGATTGAAGGCATACCCTTCGGTCAGCGATATTCCCGGCGAGGTTGATCTGGCCATTATCGTCATTCCCGCCAAGGCATCCGTATCGGCAGTGGCGGATTGCGCTGCCAAGGGGGTAAAGGCGGCTATCATGGTTACCAGCGGATTCAAAGAGGTGGGCACGGAGACGGGGGCGGACCTGCAGGATAAAATAAGGGATATCGCCAGAGAGGCTGGAATGAGGATTATCGGGCCGAATACCATTGGCCTGGTCAATCCGGAGATTAGCCTTAATGCCACCTTCCACCCCGGTTTGTCCGTAGGCAGGCCGGGTAATGTAGCCATAGCCACCCAGAGCGGCGGAATGTGCAGCTACCTT
>JAHJRU010000071.1 GCA_018830745.1 Chloroflexota bacterium | reverse complement strand
TTCTTTCTTCAGTGCCTTATCATCTGTCATCTCCCGCCATTCTTCTCCAAACATGGCTACTTTTCTCTCTATTTCTCCACTTCTCCATTTATCCATTATTATTCTCCTTTATAGTAGTTTTCGCTTTTAATACACTGCCCAATATACCGTAACGTTTGGCTCGAATACTATTAGTTTAGCTCACCGTTGTCAAGAGTCACGCTCGCATCCCAGCACTCGCCAATACGTACTAAATGCCTGTTCGGGCATTCAGAATATGGAAGCACACCTCAGCAAATCCATCCCCGTATGGCAGGTCGCTCTCATACCTGGTGAGACCTCGCAGCGTTTTCCTTTGCTCCTCTGGAAGTCCGGGATTAACTACGAGCACACTGTGCGGGAACAGTTTGAACAGGGATATATCGGTGGTAGAGTCACCAAACACCATTACACTATCCGAAGAGGGCCCTTCATCCCGCATTTTCCCCAATAGTCTCTCCAGCGTTTTTCCTTTGCTGACCCCATCCGGCAACAGATGTAACATGTAGCCGGAATCAAGGAGTTGGATTCCCTGTAAGCACTCCTTTAATTGTCCCGTTTCTACCTCGTGGCAATAGAAGGCAATATCAACCAACCGGTCCATATTATCTTCTCTCTCCCTGATAGCCCGGGGGAACAGTGTCTTCAGCTTTTCTAAAGCCCTGATAGCAGGCTCTCGGTAGTAGCCCAGGTCCACCAATTCGCCCTGCTTCTGCACCCTGGCTACACCACCATTTTCAGCTATCAGGGGCCCATCAATGCATAAGTCCTCAGCCACCGATTCCAGTCCGGGAAGCGTCCGGCCTGATGCCAGGCCCACCATAATGCCCTGCTCCTGAAGACGACGCATGGCTTCCAAGACGGTAGAACTAAAGGAATCGCCGCCAGAGGTTATGGTGCCATCGACATCAGTTATAACCAGCTTTATCTGACGTGCCAACTCAGGAGTAATTCGTCGGTAGGATTCAGTCATGGACATTCTATATTAACGAGGTTATCACACACTGTCAAGCGTTATAAGAGCAGACTCTAACTCAAGAAGTGGTATAATCATTCAGCTAAGCTAAATATGGCTTAAGCATTAACCATAAATAGTGCCAATAGAAGGGAGTGTGCCATGCATCGAACTGACATCAGTCCGAAATATGCAGAAAAGCTGGGTAAATGCACTGCCGGAATTCCGAGAACACTGGATGAAAAGGTAGCTCCTGAACATACCGCCATCGTGGTAGTGGATATGCAGAATGAATTCTGCCATAGTGAGAGCGTCTGGGTACAGCGGGGAATAGATGTGAGCTCAGTCCAGGAAATGACACCAAAGCTGGTTAAATTTCTGGCAGAGGCGCGCAGCTATCAACCCTTAATCATCTTTGTTCGCACCGTGTATACGGAATGGTCTATTTCGCCAGTTTCAATGGAGCAGCAGTTGAAATTCCCTGAGCATTTAAGGTGCTTCCCTCGTGACGATACCTGGGGAGCAGAGTTTTATCAAGTAGCGCCTCAAAATGGTGATTGTATCGTGACCAAGTACCGCTATAGTGCATTTCAGGGCACTGACCTTGAGCTTATTCTCCACAGTAACGGCATTAAGACTCTTATTGTAACCGGAGTAGCCACCCCGGTCTGCGTTGAATCTACGGCGAGAGATGGCTACATGAAAGAATTCTTTATTGTCATAACAGAGGACTGTGTAACCGCCCGCACTGCTGAAGAACAGAGGTCTTCGCTTTCCATCATGGATAGATTCTTCGGCACCGTCGTTTCTTCTGAAGAGATTATTGCCGCCTGGAAGAGGCAAAAAACCAGCCGGAAAGCGTGAACTTGAGTTCAACACGAGTCTGTTTGGAATAATGATGTCACCGCCTACTGCCGAAGAGGTTGAAGCTGGAATCGCCTTGTATTCAAGGCCTTTCCTCTCCATATACGACCGGTTTGCGCTTGGCTTAACGTGCCGATTGGTATGGAAATGCCCTTCAAAAAATATGCTTGATTTATACAATAAATATGTGACGGCCAACCACCTGGATATAGGCGTAGGCACAGGTTACTTTATGGATAACTGCGTTTTCCCCGATGCTAATCCCACGCTCGTCCTGATGGACTTGAACTCTAACTCACTTCAGGTCGCCAGCAAACGTCTGGCTCGTTATAACCCCGTGGTTCGCCGTCATAATGTCCTCGAGCCGTTCGACACAGAGACCGCCACTTTCGATTCCATCGGTATTATGAACCTGCTTCATTGCCTGCCGGGCAACATGGATGCTAAAAGAGTTGTATTGGAGAATGCCAAGTCTGTTATGAATCCTGATGCGGTCCTGTTTGGCAGCACACTTTTGTATAAGGGAGTGAAGCGCAACCCTATGGCAACATTTATTCTCGAATGGAACAACAATCGGGGAATAATGACTAACAAGGACGATGATGTCGAGGTATTAAGAGAGAGCCTGCAACTTTGTTTTACCAGGAGTTCTGTCGAAATCGTAGGCTGCATGGCGTTGTTCTACGCTTACAATTGACAAAATATTGCCCGCCCAGCATCGGGCAGGCTCTCTAGAGAATGCCCATGATAATTGGTCCCTGTGTGGCTTATGAAACATCACTTAATGAGCGCCCGCTTCTTTGGTCTTAGCGGCCCGTTCTCAATCGCGTCCTGAATGTCCTCAGCTTTAATGAAGACACGCCCGCTTGGAGTAATCTGGTAAGCCGGAAAGATACCCTGGTTAATCCAGTTCCGGATAGTCTGCCTGGTAACACCCAGCCATCGTGCGGCATCCTGTATTCCTAACCATTGAATTTTACTCATTTGACTTTAATATAGCACATTTGTGCTTTCTTTGTCAAATCTATTACCTTTTTGATAACTATCACGGCACAAGCTTGGCATGTAAGCCAGCATTCCCTGTCCTGTAACCCCACAAGACCAGAACCCTGATTAGACCAAGTTTTTATGGAATATTTATGCTTCTTGCATTTACATTTATGCTCTATTTACCGCTCCTGTGTGATTCTAAAGTTAGATTAGAACGTCAGGCGGGAGTTGGGTATGGCTGGGTTATCAAAGAAAAAGCGCTTTCTTCTCGGGTTAATTACTGCAATTGCCATTGGGGCCACATTCTCTCTAGTTTCCCACTTCAATTTGCTCTACGGAGTGCAGCTACGTAGTAATGATTTTGTCTTTCAGGCGGCAGACCTGTATCAAAGCGCAGAACCGGCGGAGGAAATAGTAATTGTCGGCATTGATGATGACAGCCTGGAACAATTGGGACATTTCTTACTGTGGCCACGCTCTTACCACGCTCAGCTCATCGACAGACTTGCGGCATACCAGGCCAGGGTAATCGTCTTTGATGTTCTGTTTGCCGAACCCGCATTGGCTGACGAAGCGCTGGCAGCTTCCATAAAGGACGCCGGGAATGTAATCCTCCCGGTCATACAAAGGCAGACGGCTGACGATGCCAGAATTACAGGGGCGACCCAGCCCACGAGCTTTATCAGACCACTGGAAATGCTGGAAGAAGGGGCTATTGCCCTCGGGCATGCTAATGTTATGCCCGATGCCGATGGGACGGTAAGAAGATTACCCGTTGCTCTCGATAATGATGATAAACGTACGCCGGCATTAGCCCTGGCAGCTGTTGCCAAATACCTGCGGCGACCTGAAGTGCTCGAATCCCCTGTTGGAGACAAGGTGATGCCTCTTGCCGGTCGGTCCATTCCAATCGATGGCAACGGAGAGATGATCATTAATTATATTGGCAACCCCAGCGGCACGGGAGCAATAGCCGAATTCCAGACCGTATCCTTTGTAGATGTCCTTGATGGTAAGATTGAGCCATCTTTTTTTCAGGACAAGATTGTTTTTATCGGGGCTACCGCCACCGGACTTGGGGATACCTTCTGGACACCGATGGGGCGGATGATGAACGGTGTGGAAATACATGCCAGTGCCGCCCACACGATTCTGAGAGGCAATTTCCTTAAGCCAGCTCCCTCCAGTGTCACCTTTAGTTCGATATTGGTATTGGCCATTCTTTGCGGTCTGGCAGTCTTGCGCTTCTCAGTGCGCTGGGCTACTCTTCTGGCAATCTCCCTTGGTATCGCCTACTTTCTCATCGCTTTCTCCCTCTTCGACCAGGGCATCGTGCTAAATATATTGTATCCATCCCTGGCTATACCGGGTGTATTTGTAGGTATAAATCTCTATAACATCAGCTCCGAACGTGCGGAAAAGAGAACCTTAACCAAAACCTTCGGGCGCTACGTCTCCCCCCAGGTAGCGGATAAGATACTGGTATCACTGGGCAAAGGTGAACTAAAGCTGGGCGGTGAGGAACATGAAATGACGGTAGCCTTTGCTGATATCCGTGGTTTCACCAGCCTTTCTGAGAGTATACCACCAAGAGAATTATTCGAGTCACTTAACATTCACCTCTCTGTAGTAGTCAAAGCCATCCTCGAATACGGGGGCATGATAAACAAGTTTGGCGGGGATAGTGTTATGGCGATTTGGAATGTGCCAGTAAAAGCCGGAGAGCACGCCTTACTGGCAACCAAAGCCGCCGTCAGCGCCCAGCGTGCCATCAGAGAGCTACAAGCTAACGATACCACCCTGCCAAGGATGGAATTCGGCATAGGCATTAATACGGGTAAGGCAATGGCTGGTAACACGGGCTCCGAAGACCGCCTGGAGTATTCCGTAATCGGAGACGCGGTGAACACGGCTTCCAGGATATCCAGTGCCACGCCTGGCGGCAAGGTATGGATTAGTGGCGGTACTTTCACGCAGGTGAAGGATTATATCCTGGAAAGACAATTAGACCCGCTAGTCATTAAAGGAAAACGTGAGCCCGTTGAAGCCTATGAGGTGGTGGGCATTCGGGGGTCATTAACTGACGACCCCAGAGAAAAAACTCAGTGGCAAGCTGAGAAAGCGTAACAAATCATGGCACTCGTTCGTAATACAGTTAGAAAGGAAAATAAGGCTCAGGAAGCCACCGGGCAGGCAACTTTAAATCAGCATGAAGTTGCCAGGCTGGTAAAAAGAGCCACCGGTGGCGACCTTGAAGCCTTTGGAGAACTCTATAGTATCTATCTAGACCGTATTTACCGCTACGTTTTTTACCAGATTAAGGACAAAATGACAGCGGAAGATATCACCGAAGAAGTATTTATCAAAGCCTGGAAAGCCATCAAATCCTGCAAGGGAAAGGAAAAGACTTTTTCGTCATGGCTTTACCGCATCGCTCACAACCAGGTGGTTGATAATCTGCGTAGCCAGAGAAAGCACTTATCAACAGAGGAGGTAGAGAGCCTGGCTGATGTCAGCAACCTCGAACTAGAAGCCGAGGGAACCCTGGAACGGCAGGAATTATTAGCCTCGCTATCATGCCTGCCTCAAAGTCAAAAACAGGTAATTATTTTGAAGTTTATCGAGGGACTGGAGAACCGAGAAATCGAGCATATTATGGGCAAAAGTCAGGGAGCCATCAGAGTATTGCAGATGCGCGCCCTGTCTACACTGAGACGGGAATTAAGCGGAGTGAAAATAGGGTAATGGGAACTGACCTTTCAAAGATATTAGACGAGTGTATTCTGCGGGTGCGCAACGGCGAGTCCATCGAGTCCTGTTTCGCTGAATACCCCAAGGTGCAGGAACAACTGGAGCCGCTGTTGCAAACCGGGTTATCTATCACTACCACCCCCAAGGCAGCGCCGTCAGAGGACTTTAGAACACTGTCAAAGATACGCCTGATGGTACGGCTCCGCCAGGAGGCCGGTCAAGCTAAAGTGAAATCGGAGCGAGAGACATCATTGCTGGACGAGCTAGCCATCGGATGGGGCAGGTTGCTTGATGGAATTGCCGGGATGAGAAGAGTGGCTATTCCAGTAACCATCGCCATCATCCTGGCGCTGGTTGCCAGTTCCTTTTTACCCAGTGCTTCAAACATCGTATCCCCACCCCCAGCGCTGGCATCCCGGGGCACGGTCAGCATACTCAGTGGCAGCGTTGAGGTTCAGAGTCCAGACGCCACCGGCTGGCAACCAGGTAGCGACGGCATGACCTTAGCGGTGGGCACCCGGGTGAGGACTTCACCTAACGCCCACGCGCTACTTACCTTTTTTGAAGGCAGCACCATCAAACTTGACCCCGGCACCGATGTAGAAATTCAACAGGTTGAGTATACCGAAGAACACTCCACTACCATTGTGCTTAAACAGTGGATGGGGCGAACCTGGAGCCGGGTAACTAAAATGGCTGACGCCGGTTCGCATTATTCTATTGAGACACCGTCGGCAGTAGCCATCGTACGGGGGACCCTGTTCACCACCGAGGTGGCAGAAACAGGCGCCACCAGAGTGGCGACAACGGAAGGACTGGTCAGCGTGGTAGCCGAAGGTAAAGAGGTCCAACTTCCAGCCAGCCAACAAACCGAGGTAGAGACTGGGGCTTCTCCATCTCCACCGGCGGCCACATCAACTGACGGAAATCAGCTGGTTATCACCATTGATGCGCCGGCAGTCGGCTCGGTACAGGACAGCACTGGCTCAAGCACGGGGGTTCTGCCCAGTGGCTTAGGATTCAACCAGATTAGTGGCTCACAATCCTCGTCCCCTGTCGGGGGCACCCAGGTAATAACCATCCCGAAACCGACGAGCGGCGAATACACTATTGTTCTGCGGTATGTCGCCGACGGTAAGGCCAATTTTAACCTCGCAGGTAAGTCCGAGGGAGGAGCGATATATCAATTCACCGGCGCGCATGAAGCCAAACAGGGAAGCGCCTGGGTGATGCGCGTTAATGTAAATGTAGAGGACGGCCTGCTTTCTTACAGTTCCGTAAGCCAGATAGAACCGCTCAGAGGCAAGGGACCAGAGAAGATAGTGGAGATAAAGACGGCTGGTGGCAGCATAACGCCAGCTGAGCCGCAGGGTAATA
>JAHJRU010000070.1 GCA_018830745.1 Chloroflexota bacterium | reverse complement strand
GTTATCGTAAACGGTTACCGACCCCAGTTCTACCAATGCATCTACGAGGTGACTGCCCACAAATCCCGCCCCGCCAGCGACGAAGTATTTCATGCCCTGCTTCTCCTGTCCGACATATATCTCAGGAACGCCTTAGCCGAGTGAAATATGGACTTGAATTCGTCCCAGCCGTGCCGACGGAATACCCGCCGCAAGGCTATGGGCACATACCTGGGTGAGAGATAATATCCCCGCAGTATCTCATCTACTGTTTTAACTATATCCTCATTGGATAGCTCCGGGTAAGAGATTATCGCTTTCTGGTGCCCCTGCTCATCCAGGAAATCGCTGGGATTTTCCTCCAGCAAGTAGCCGCCATCAATAGCCTGCTTCCAGAACTCGGTCCCGGGGAATGGCGTGGCTACCGCCACGGTTATGGCATCGGCGTTCGCCTCCCTGATGAACCTTTTGGTCACCGCAATGGTCTCCCATGTCTCACCGGGCAGTCCTATTACAAAATTAGCATGAATCGGCATGCCGGCTTTTCTGGCATCGCGGATAAAACGCCGGTACCTCTCCACCGTTATCCCCTTCTTCATGTTCTGGAGCATGACATCGCTGCCCGATTCAAAACCAATCACCATCACCAGGCAGTTGTGCTCCCGCATCACCTTCATCGTCTCGTAGTCAACATCACCCCGCGCCTGGCATGCCCAGGGAATCCTCACACCCGCCTTTTTATACTCTTCGGTGAACTCAAACACCCATTTCTTGTTTACAGTGAAGGTATCATCCTCAAAAAATATTTCCCTCACCTGGGGCATGTTTTCCTCAATCCACCGCATTTCCGCCACCACATTGGCCACACTCCTCATGCGGTATTTTCTGCCGGTAAAGGTCTGCGCCCAGCAGCAGAAAGTGCACTGAAAGGGACACCCCCTCCCCCCAAATACCTGCACCATGGGATACAGACTGTAATTCAGAAAATAATCCTTTATATTGAGGTGTTTCTGATACACCTGAGAGACAAAAGGCAGGCTATCCAGCTCCTCCGTGGTGGAGAATTCACGGTCCGGGTTATGTTTTATTTCACCATTCTGGCGGTACGAAATCCCCTTGACTCCTTCCAGAGGCTCATGTCTCTCCAGAACCGCCGCCATCTCACGAAGCGTTAAGTCATATTCCCAGCGGGCAACAATATCAATGCCGTCGCTCTCCAGAATACTATCGGGAAACTGCGAAGTCGGTGGCCCCACCAGGACATTTATAACTTCAGGATGTTGCCTCTTAATGACCTCGGCTATCGATATATCATTCCTCAGGCTGGGGAAGCAGCTGTCGACCACCACCATATCAGGCTGAAACTCCTGTATGTCAGCCAGGGTGTCTTCTTCATCCCAGTTCCAGGTTGGGGCGTCTATCAGCCGCACCGTGTGTTCGGTTTCAAGGGCAGCGGCGGCATATGCCATCCAGATGGGATAGTAGTGAGTACCCGCCCGACTGGTATCCTGCCACCGGGCGTCGCGGAAAAAGTTGGGCAGGAACGGAGGATTTAGCAGGTAAATCTTCATAATTTTTCTCTCCCGGGCATCCGTCGCGGCAAAATGGTCTGCTTCCAGAATCCCAGGACATAGCAAGTATGTTCTACCAGATAAACAACCGGTATAGTAAGGAAAAATCTAAACTCCTTCTGCTGAATCGCTAGCTTAAGCCCTTCAGCCATTACGGCTATCAGGTACAGCCCGAGGAGGGAGAGAACAATCCAGGGGGTGAATATCAGAGAGGCCAGCACCAGGGGCGCTAGCAGTGGTGGAACAGCCGGCAGGTCCCATACCCCGCACTCCCGGCGCCAGCCACCATAGTAATACATATTCCGGGCGAACTCCTTCAGGTTTCTACCGTGGTCATGAACGACCAGAGCGCTGGGAACATACAGCAGCTTACCTTTCTTGCGCTTAACCAGACGGCGGCCCAGCTCGGCTTCATCGGCACCTGACAGATGAATATTGAAACCGCCGACTTCCACCAGGTCTTTCCGGCGGTACATGCTGTTGCTGGCGCTAATGCTCCTGACAAACCGCTTCTCATGGAAAAGCCTGGTCTGGATGGAGCTGCCGCCACCGAGGAAGGTGTTCTGTGCCGTATTGATGGAGCGCAACCACAACCCCTCCCCAATATTCTCTATGCCCCCGCCAACGCCGACTATCCCTTCTTCAAGGTGACTGACCAGATGGCGCAACCAGTCACGACTTGGTATGCAGTCCGCATCGGTAAGCGCAATGAAATCGCCCTCGGTGTTGTCCAGGCCAATCTGGCGTGCCGCCGCACAGGCGCCATATTCCTGGAGAAAGAGCTTGACGGGGAATTGCCGCACCTTTTCTACCGTTCCGTCGGTGGAACGCCCGTCGATAACGATGACCTCGATGGGCTGGAGTGATTGCGACAACACCGCCTCCAGGCACGTGCCTATCTTGTCCACAGCATTTCTCACCGGTATGACAACCGTTACTCTTGGTTCAGTCATTGTCCTCCGACCTGAGCCTATCTGCCATTATAGCCGCCGACCAAAATCCCCGCTTCCTCAAAAAGTCGGGCTAGTTCACGGCGTGCCAGACGAGTGGGCTTACCCCCTCTTTTTTCCCAGCGCTGCACCGTAGACAGACTGACTTCTACCTCGCGTGCCAGGTCTTCCTGTGTCCACGCCTTTTTCCTTCGCAGTTCCCTTACCTTTTCTCTTAGTTCTTCCATCACCTTATCCCTTAGTTCCCCCATTATAGTGTGCCTCATTACGTCAGGCAAGGTTTTACATCAGGTAGCACATAGTATTATAGTACTACATTGCCCGCTTTTCCGATGGCAACCCTTGTCATCGTATTACCTACCCTGTAATATAATACCTAACTTGCTTGTGCCGGAAAGCAAGCTAACCAGTAATTACTGACAGGGCTAACCACTATATTGGAGCCTGCGATAAGCACTAAAGGGTCAGATAACCTGATGTTTTACGGAGTCGATGGTGAAAGCAGATAGAATCCCGATCAAGCTCGTTATTGGCATAATTATAGCTCTGTGCTTCAGTATCGCCCTATTCTTCCGCACCTTTTTCCCCTATGACATTGTTTTCAGTGACGGCCTGATAAAGTTTACCGGCGTCGATGCCTACTACTTTATGCGCCTGGTGGACAACCTGGTTCAAAATTTCCCCCAGCCCATCAGCTTTGACCCCTATCTAACCTACCCGGGGGGGCAAGGGATAGGCACTCCCCCGTTTTTCACCTGGTTTCTGGCAGGCATTATCTGGCTGATTGGTTTAGGCTCACCCACCGAACATACTGTTGATTTAGTCGGCGTATATTTCCCCGCTGTCCTCGCCGCGCTAAGTGTCATCCCGGTCTATTTCATCGGCCAGGCATTATTCGGTCGACTGGCCGGATTAATATCGGCCGGTCTGATAGCTATCCTGCCCGGCGAGTTCCTCGGGCGCTCGATACTGGGCTTTACGGACTACCATATTGCCGAGATGCTTTTCACTACCACAGCGATGATGTTCTTGATTCTGGCTATAAAAACTTCCCAGGAAAGAGGCCTGACCATTGACCATCTCCGGCGTGCCGACTGGGCAACCGCCAATAAACCGCTCATTTACAGTCTGCTGGCAGGGATTTTCCTGGGTATCTACTTCATCACTTGGCCGGGAGCACTGCTCTTCACTTTCATTATCGCCATCTACCTGGTAATTCAGTCGGTCATCAACCATCTGAGGCATGAATCCACTGAGTATATCAACCTGGTTGGCTTTACCGTTTTTATGGTCGCCCTGGCGATATATGCCCCGGTGTGGCACAAACCGCTCGCCACGGTGTCCCTGGGCATAGCCCTGTTTATTCCGGCGGGTCTAACCATCATTTCCCAGCTAATGACAAGGAGGAATATCAGGCCCGCCTACTACCCACTGGCTTTATTGGGGCTGGGTGCTGTGGCAGTAACCACCCTGTACGTGGCTGCCCCATCCATGTTGCGGGATATGCTGGCCGCCTTCAGTATTTTCACCCCGAGCGGTCTGGAATTAACCACACTGGAAATGCAGCCATTGCTGGCTCCCAGGGGTGAACTGACACCAGGGCTGGGGTGGGGTAACTTCACCACCAGCTTTTTCCTCTTCCCCCCATCACCGAGCCTGCCAGAATGGATGCACTACCTCCCCGGGCTGGGACTTATTGCGCTCGGCATCCTGACAGGCATCTTTATCTACCAAGCCATCAAAACAAGAAATGCTCCTAAAAGCCTGCTTCTCCTGATAGTGTGGAGCCTGGTAATGCTCCTCGCCGTGCTGGGTCAGCGCCGCTTTGCCTATTACTTTGCCGCCAATATAGCCATCCTGACCGGTTTCCTATCAGGGCAAATCATAGTGAGGACCTATTATTCGACCAGATACTATGGCTTCCCTAACAGTGTCAAGATGACACTCGTAGGTTCAGTAGCGCTTATCAGTATATTCATCGCCCTCTTCCCCAACATCAATCCCGCCCTTGCGGTAGCCACACAGGCACGCTTCGCCCCCACCGAGGGCTGGGTCAGCTCCCTTACCTGGCTGAGAGAGAATACGCCTGAGCCTTTTGGCGACCCCAATGCCTATTACCAGCTATACCAGCCTCCTCCAAGGGGGGAGCCGTATAAGTACCCTGAATCAGCCTACAGCGTCGCATCCTGGTGGGACTACGGGTACTGGACCCTGCGCATCGCCCACCGTATACCGCACAGCAATCCCGGTAGCGACCCCAAATCGAGGGCCAATACCGCCCGCCTCTTCCTTTCAGCGGATGAAGAATCCGCCAAGCCCATAATAGAGGAGATAGGTGCTAAGTACATAATTATTGATAACCTCACCACTCTCAACAAGTTATCTGCTATTTCCCAGTGGGCCGGAATGCCCCGGGAACACTATTACGATTCCTACTTCATACCGCAAGAAGACAACCGCGCCGCCAGAGTATTGCTCTACCACCCGGAATACTACCGTTCACTGGCGGTCAGGCTGTATAACTTCGACGGCCAGGCCTTTATCCCCACGGAGACGATAGTCATTTCTTACGAGGAAAGAGAAGAGGGCAAGTTGATAACCTTCGCGGAGGTTTTCGACAGTTACGAAGAAGCCGCCGCCTTCATTTCAAATCAGGAATCAGGCGATTTCCGCATAGTGGGCCGCCACCCGTTTAACAGCCCGGTGCCCTTAGCCGCTCTGGAACAATACAAATCAATACATAGCTCGCAGACTATAGAAATACCAGCCTTCGGGGTAATCGTTCCCGAAGTGAAAATATTCGAGTACATCGGGGATTAAGGGTACGGCGGCTCAGCACCGCAGTTGCAGCCTTAGCCCCTTAACGCGCGGTAGAACTCCTCCGGCTCCTTATGCTGCGAAAGTTTCTCCATGGGGCACATGTCTTCCTGGTTGGGTTTCTGGATGTAGGGGACAATCTCACTGAGGTGATATTTAATACCGTATCTATCCAGAGTCTCCACGGCCAGCTGGCTGCCCAACGGACTGTAAACCTCTTTGCCTCTGG
>JAHJRU010000069.1 GCA_018830745.1 Chloroflexota bacterium | reverse complement strand
AGATGCCTGGCGACAGGTCTTTACCCTTTCCATATTTCGAGGCTCTACGTCTGGATGAGGCAATGCATGACCTGACCATAATGGCTACCGGACTCTACGGTAAACCCCTTCCCCCGCAGGATGGTGCGCCCATCCGCCTGGTCTTACCCTGGAAATACGGCTTTAAGAGTGCTAAATCTATCATGAATATCGACCTCACGGCAGAGATGCCGTCTAATTTCTGGTCGACACTGGCCCCTGATGAATACGGTTTTTATGCCAATGTTAATCCAAATGTAGGCCATCCCCGCTGGTCTCAATCCAGCGAGCGCCGCATCGGTGAACTCGGACGAAAGCCTACACTTATGTTTAACGGTTATGACCAGGTGGCACCGTTATACGAAGGAATGGACCTGACAAAATTCTATTGATGAGTAATCGTCAGATAACCATAATACGGATAGTAATACACATCGCCGCGTTATTGCCGCTTGCTGTACTCCTCTGGGATTTCACACAGGGTAATCTGACCGCCAATCCTATCCGAGAAATCCAACTCCGTACCGGCGCGTTAGCCATAAATTTATTAATGCTCTCACTCGCCTGCACACCCGTTTATATCCTTACCGGCTACAAACCAGTATTATTACTGCGCCGCCCCTTGGGCATCTACGCCTTCGCTTACGCTCTACTGCATTTCATTAATTTTATCGGCATAGATTACAGCTTCAACTTTGCCCTAATCCGGGAGGACCTCTTTGAGAAGCGATATGCTGTAATGGGTTTTGCATCTTTCATACTGCTATTGCTGCTCGCCATCACATCAATCAAGCGCTTTAGACAGAGGCTGGGCAAGAACTGGCAGAGACTGCATTGGCTGGTCTACCTGGCAGCTACCATAGCGATAGTCCATTACATCTGGCTCACCAGGGTAGATATCAGTCTGCCACTTATTTACGGAGGAGTACTGGTTATATTACTGGCTATCCGCCTGCCTCTGGCCAGGAATTTTGCCACCCGGCACTTCAAATGGCTAAACAGAACAACACCATAAACCATTAACGGTTCTAGCATTCGTATTAATTAACATTAAATCGGAAGGGCGAATAGCTGTGAGTACAAGCCCCGTATTTCACTTCGCCGGGTAATATTGAAATTTCCCCGCATGGCGGTTGTGAGGCTACTATCACGCGCTGGACTTAATAAGATGTGCTAAATGTCACGCCTTCCAGGCAGATTCTTTCTCCTGATAGACAGGCTAGGTAGCCTGCCCAATTATGACCAGGGCGATACCCGCCACGACGGCAATGGTGCCCACGACTATGCGCATGGTTATCTTTTCTAATTGACCGAGAAAGAGGTAAGAAAGTAAAAGGGCAAACATGGGATAGCTGTAAGCGATTGGAGCTATTATGGCCACCGGAGCCATGCTTAAGGCGAAAAAGTACATCGTGACTGCCGAGCCTGCCGCTGCTCCTGCTATCACAAATAACCCTATTGCCCTTTTCTTCCGTTTCAAGTCGGGCTCGCGGGCTTTTATTGAAATAGCCCCGAGTATCAAAGTTCCCGAGAGCAGCGCTACCGTGGCACCGGTCAAAGGTGGTGTCAGCCCACCAAGGCTTTGTCTGGTCAGCACAGCGGTGACGCCCCAAGCCAGGGCAGCACCAATAGAGAAAGCAGTTCCAATAATAAGGCCTCTTCTACTCATTTGCTGGTCACCAAAAGTGATATGCCTCCCACGATGCATAACGTGCCCGCAACGATGGGAATATTAACTACCTCTCCAGTGAAGACGACATTCTTGTTAAGGTGATGCGTTGCCGGAGTGAAGGTAGCGAACTTCAACTCAGTGGGTTTTGCTGGAACTGGTATTGGTGAAGGGTTCGTGGTTGAAGGTATTGCTGAGATAAGCCTTATTGGTTGATGGCGACAATAAGCCTGTTAGTCGTAGAATTACGTCGGGGGCTGCTTGAGGGCATCTCTTCTCTGGAGTAATGTTCGTATTTGCCAGGTGGTAACTATGGTGCCCAGTATTAGTCCTATGATAACCGTTGGTGTTTGCATGGTTATAAACAGGATGCCGGCAGCCAGAAGCAGTAGCTGCTGCGGCAGGTTTTCCCGCGTTAAGAAGTAGCCGCCGATGCCCCAGGAGATGAGAGCTACCCCAATCAGGCTGATTACCACCGCAAGAATTATATCCCCGGGTGAGCCCTGAAGTATCAGGGCAGGATTATACACAAACATAAAAGGCAAGGCATAGGTACAGAACCCCAGTCTGGCCGCTATCAAGCCTGTTCTCATGGGGCTGCCGCCGGCAATTCCGGCGGCTACGTAGGCGCCGATGGCGACCGGTGGGGTGATGAAGGAAACAATGGCGAACCAGAAGATGAACAGGTGAGAAGACAGGGGTGGCACGCCGAATTTAAGCAGCGCTGGAGCGACGACAATAACTACCAGTATATATGCCGGTAACGAACTCATACCCATGCCCAGGATGAAGCAGGCAAATGCGGCTAGTGCCAGTAATATCAGCAGGTTATCTCCAGCCAGGGCTACGGCGGCATCGGAGAGGACAATCCCTATCTGAGTAATCGATAGCGCACCGATGATTATTCCGGCGCAGGCGCAGGCAATGCCGGGTATAATCATACCTTCCCCACCACCCCTTAGTCCCTTCATACCCGTTCGCACGGCAGCCTGAGTTGAACCCTGAAGGTTAACTGCTGTGCTTCTGGGGACTACGGCTGCCCATTTAATGGCGCTGAGCAGTATCAATGCCATCGTGGCATACAGGACCGACGACTCCGGGGTGTATTGAAGTGCTCCCAGGAGGAAAACAAGTAAAAAAAGCGGAATGAGAAATATCCATCCATCCTTTACTGTTTGGATTATCGGCGGGCACTCGCTGCGTGGCATACCGCGCAGACCCACCCTGGCTGCTTCGGAGTCAACCATGATGAACACGGCAATAAAGTAGAGAAAAGCCGGGATAAAGGAAACAAGAGCAATGCTCCAGTATTTAACGCCCAGCCATTGCGCCATGACAAAAGCCACCAGTCCCATAACGGGGGGCATAATCTGCCCGCCATTGGACGCCACTGTCTCTACCGCTCCGGCAAACTCCGGTGTATAGCCGGTCTTTTTCATCAGTGGGATGGTGAATACACCGGTGGAGGCGATGTTGGCCGTGGTGGCGCCTGAGAGCATTCCCATAAAGCCACTGGCAACTACTGCCACCTTGGCCGGACCCCCTCTTACATGCCCGAAGAGGCTTAGCGCCATTTTAATCATGAAGTCCCCGGCACCGGTGGCAAACATGAACTGGCTGAATATAATGAACATTACGATGACGGTGGCGGCAACGCCCAGAGCTACTCCGTAAACACCTGCGTCGTGGTAGACGAAAGCATTGGCGACAGCGACAATGGTGACCTGATGCACCTGAAAGACCCCGGGGATGAGGTTGCCAAAGAACATGTGAAGCAGGAAGAGGAGAGCTATAAGGGGCATGGCTGGACCAAGAGATCTCCGCGTGGCCTCTAATACGGCAATAATAGTAGTAAAGGCAAATACTATTTCAAAAAGGTATAAGTCCTGGTAAGCGTAACGTTCGGCGTTTCCCTTCCAGGCGAAGAAGTTATAGATTGGCCCGGCTATGGCTATCAGTATTATCAGGATGTCATACCATGGCAGGCCGTTTTTTGGTTTACTGCCTTTAATCGGCAAAAAGAGGAAGCAGAGGGTCAGCAGGAATGCCAGAAAGAGGGAACGGTGGGCTAGCTGAGGGATGAACATGCCCATGGCGTCAAATATGCGACCGACATACATGACGGCATAAATGGACATGGACACGGCAACTACGGTTGCCATCTTTTTTCTGGCCGTGTCGGACAAACCGAAACTGGTCATTTCCGTGCTATCTTCTCTTCGGGCGCTTCTCCAGGAACAGGGTCTGTGGTGGTCATTCTAGCTATATGATTCCTTTAATATTCCCTGGTTTCGGTCATATTAAGTCAGCAGAACTACGCCCGGGACGGGCGAATCTGGTCCCACCCCAGGCATAGCCCATTGCGTTACCCGTGATAAATTTAAGTGAGTGGCTTGTATGGTCCTAACGCCTTCACTTTTTCCAGTAGGGCTTTCTGTCTGGCTTCGTGTTCCGCCGTCCAGAGGCCTTTCTCCTTGTAATACTGGATGGCTCCATCATGTACCGGTATGCCTATTTTACCGGCATCGATAGCACCGGGCAGGGCGAAGTCCTTAATGTCCGCATGATAGCCACTCCATTCCTCGAAGTTATCATAGAGGGCGGCGGTGATAGCGTAAACCAGGTCTGCGGGCAAATCGGCATGAACGTCCAGGGTCTGCAGTATGCCGTAGGTTGTCTGGTCCTTGTCCTGGCCCTTATAAGTGCCTGCCGGGAGGGTCATAACGGAGAACATCGGGTACGCCTCGGTTATTTTCGCAAGAGCTTCCGGAGCATCGCTGACGAAGGCTACCTTACCCTGCGTTGCCAGTTCCTCCACCCATGGAGCTGCCTTTGTATAGGGCCAGCCCATGGCATCAACCCGGCCTTCTTTCATGGCGGCGACGAATTCCGCTGAGCTGGAATGTTCCATTACGTTAACGTTATCCTTGGTGAGACCATAGCCATGCAGAGTTGCATCAGCCACATCCCTTAACAGGACTGAGCCGGGGCGGATAACCATCCACTTCTTTCCTTTCAGGTCGGCAGGGGTGTTTATGCCAGAGTTAGGATTAGCCAGCACCCCGAGGAAGTACGGGGGACCTGTAGCAATCAATCGCATCGGTGCTGAGCCGTGACCCTTCCACTTATCCAGGCCGTGGACCTGCATCACGGTGGTATGGCTAGTGCCGATACCAAGATGGATAAGCCCCTTAGCAAACCCATCGGCAAAATAGGAGTCTGTAGCGTATGAAGCGGCGTGAGCAGTCACCCCTTCAACATGTTTACTTATTACCTTAACTACAGCCACCCCAATGGTATAGGTTGTTGACGGCATAAACTTGGTGCCAACTGCCAGGTTGCTGGGTACAACTGGAGCAGGTGCTGGTGCGGGCTTCGGTGCTGGAGCTGGTTTAGGTGCCGGAGCAGGCGCTGGTTTGGGTGCCGGTGCCGGTGCCGGGGCCGGTGCAGGGGCTGGCGTAGGTTGAGCACAACTAAAACCCAAGGCTAACAGGGACAAGACCATAACCATACTAGCAATAATAAATATCGTTTTCATGATTTTCTCCTTTCAACATTATTTCAAACCCAGAACATACAAAAAGATTCCATGGAATTCATAGTATACGACTTCCATGAGGTTTGTTGATGAGATAGACTGCCTATGTTTTCT
>JAHJRU010000068.1 GCA_018830745.1 Chloroflexota bacterium | reverse complement strand
TGGGAGGAAAACGTATACGGAAACGCAAGCTGGGAATAAGCAAAATCAGATGACTATATTGAAATTTCCTTAGCTTTCCAGGCATTCAAAAAGGGGGTAGGGTCTAGGCTCTGCCCCCTCGCTGTTTGCTCTGTTGAGGTTTTATTGTCAGGCCCAGGATATGGCCAAGCCTCCATCAACCCCCAGCACCTGCCCGGTAATGTACCTCGCTTCTTCCGAAGCCAGGAAGGCAACTGCCTCCGCCACATCCTGTGGACTGCCGGGATAACCAAGAGGAATACGCTTCTTGAACTCTTCCCCCCATTTTTCTCCGAGTTTCTGTGTCATGGCGGTCTCAATAAAGCCGGGCGCTACCGCATTAACCGTGATTCCTCTGGAAGCCACTTCCTTGGCTACCGTTCGGGTAAAGCCGATAATACCCGCCTTGGCGGCAGTATAATTAGCCTGCCCCACGTTACCCACCAGCCCGGTAACGCTGGAAAGATTTATAACCCTTCCCCAGCGCTGTTTAATCATCGGCCGTAATGCCGCCTTGGTGCATAGAAATACGCTTTTCAGGTTCACCGCCAGCACTTTATCCCAATCGTCCTCGGTCATGCGCAACAGAAGCTGGTCCCTGGCAATACCGGCGTTGTTAATTAGAATATCCACTTTACCAAACTCGGCCGTTGTCTCCTCAACCAGACGAGCAACATCGACTGAAGAACTGACATCCGCCAGTATGGTCAGGCTTTGCCGGTTCATCGCCCTGATTTCTTCCGCCACGGCTTCAACCGGTTCCGCATCACCGACATCATTAACCACCACGGTAGCGCCCATCTCAGCCAGCTTAAGGGCAATGGCTTTGCCTATACCGCGGCCCGCGCCGGTAACTATAGCTACCCTGCCAGCAAGGTTCATATACTACCCCCAAATCTAAAGTTGCCCGAGGTAAAGCCATTTTCAGGCGGATGAGCTAACGGCCGCTCTGGCTGATTCAGCGTCACCGATATTGCTTATGTTAGCTGCCCGGTCTATACGCTTAATCAGCCCGGTTAGCACCTTGCCGGGTCCTATCTCAATAAAGGTAGACACGCCATTGCTTATCATGTATTTCACCGACTGCTGCCAGCGAACACAATTACATAACTGCCGGAGAAGCTCTTCCTCAATTGCCTCAGCGGTGGTCAATGGCTCCGCGGTGGTATTGGCAATAATTGGTATTAGCGGCTGATTGAAGGATAGAGATTTTATTACCTCTGCCAGGCCATCAGCCGCCGGCTGCATCAGCGGTGTATGGAAGGCACCGCTCACCTGTAATGGGATGGTGCGTGATACCCCGCGGGATTTAAGTAAATCAACCGTCTCGGCCAATTTGTCTTTGGCTCCGCTGATTACTAACTGACCGGAACAGTTGATATTAGCTATCTGAGTGCCGGTCTCCTCACAGGCTTCAGCTACCAGAGCTTCATCGGCACCGATTACGGCTACCATGCCCCCTGGCTGTTTTAGACCTGCCTCATGCATCAACCGCCCTCGCTCACTGGCCAGGTAAATGGCGGAGGCAATATCAAGAACACCGGCGGCAGCCAGAGCCGTATACTCTCCCAGGCTATGCCCCGCCACATAGGTTGGCGGCAGAAGCCTCTGGCTATCATCAAGCTCCTCAACCACCCTGAGACAGGCTAAGCTGGCGGCAACAATAGCCGGCTGAGCATTAATCGTCTGCCGCAGTTCATCCTCCGGTCCTTCAAAGCATAACTGGGACAAGGCAAAACCTACGGCATCGTCAGCCTCATCGAATACTATCTTAGCGGCGTCAAACTGTTCATAGAGGTCACGTCCCATGCCCACCCACTGGGAGCCCTGCCCGGGGAAAACATAAGCCACTTTCGTTTGCTCGGTCATGGCAAGTCCTCCTTAAGCGGACTTCTTCTTTGAGCCTTCAGGTTCTATGACCTCTTTGCCGGCATAGGAACCGCAGGTAGGACAGACGTGGTGAGATAGTTTGGCCGTATGGCATTGCGGGCACGAATCCAGCGGTGGCGATGTCAATCCATGGTGACTGCGCCTTTTGCCCTGTCGTGCCTTGGCGTATTTTCGCTTTGGCAAAGCACCCATAATCTATTCCTTTCCTTTCTGCCCGTTTACCAATTCGGTCAGCTTCAACCAGCGGGGGTCCATCGGCTGAGACGGGCAATCACACTGTTTAAGGTTAAGATTGCAACCGCAAGTCGAACACAATCCGGCGCAATCTTCACTGCAGAGGGGCTTCATCGGAGTGGCTACTAAAGCATACTGTCGCACTGCCTCACTCAAATCAAGGATATGATGCTCGTCAATGGTAAAACAGTTTAATTCATCCGGCACCGGTAATGCTGCTCCTGTCGCCACATCCACCGTAGGGAAATATTCCTCTTCAAGGCGAAGGTTCAGGGGACAGGTGAATGAAATCAGACAGCGGCTACAGGTAATCGCCGGTTCCGTTTGCAGAGTGCCCTTGACCAGGATGCTCCGGTCGGTACGCATTAATTCAACCTCGCCCATAACCGGGTAACTTTGTTTGTTCTCACCTATCTCAACAGCCTCATTTATCTGATACCGGCGCAGTGAGCCTACTGGTTCCTTGAGTAACTCGGATACATTTATCCGCATGACACCCCACCCCGACACAAAATCACCTTATTATAAACTGAACGGCACGTTCACTGCAAGCTAAAGGTAAAACCAATCGCCCTTCAGCCCTTGTAATATCCATGGTGCAGAGTTATCATTTAGCTATGAAAAGCATCAAACAAACCTACCGTATCCAGGCGCCGGTTTCCAGGGTCTGGCA
>JAHJRU010000067.1 GCA_018830745.1 Chloroflexota bacterium | reverse complement strand
TTTCCAGCCGTTTGTGAGCCTGCTCCACGGAAGTCCTGGAATCAATCAGTCCCAGCCTCCTGGACACGCGGAAAACATGGGTATCCACCGGCAAGGCGGGCTGACCTAAAGAGAAAAGGAGCACGCAGCTGGCGGTTTTAGCCCCCACCCCCGGCAGCTGCTTCAGCCACTCTCTGGCCTCGTCCAGGGGAAGCGCCTTCAGAAAATTGAGTTCGAGCCTGCCCCGCCTACGCTGTATCTCGCCAAGTGTCTGCTTGATGCGCCCTGACTTGATATCCCCCAACCCCCCACTCCTTATGGAAGCCGCAATTTGACCGACCTCCGCATTAGCTACATCATCCCAGGCAGGGAAGGTGGCCATAAGCGACTCAAAAGCGCGCCTGGAGTTGGTGTCCGAGGTATTCTGGGAAAGAATGGTCTGGATAAGCGTGGAGAGCGGGTCATCATCCGGCTGCCAATCGCGGCCGCCATACTCACCTATAAGCGCAGCGAGTATTATCTCAATGCCTGCTTTACCCATAGACATATTATATGACTAGTTTCGGCTAATGGGAAAGTGGCGCTGTCAATACCATTTGACAAGCGAATAACGGAACGCTTAACCTAAAGCGAATAATCGAAGGTTAATTACGCCTCAAGACGAGAGGTTAACAAGGAGGTAGGAGAATTGGCTTACTATAAGGACCTCAGGGATTACCTTACCCTTCTGGAGAGCAGCGGCAACCTGGTTCACTTTCAGGAAGAGCTATCCACCCGATTTGAAATTCCAGCCGCCACCAAATACATCGCCCGGCAAAGCCGGAAGACGGTGATATTCGACCATGTTCAGCACTATGACATACCGGTGGTAGGTAATCTTTTCGCCTCCCGCCGGCATCTGGCTATCGCCCTTGGGGTAAGGGAAGACCAGCTTGAACAGGAAATCTCCAGCCGGGTGGATAACCCCATCCAGCCCATACTAGTAGATAACGCTCCGGTGCAGGAAGTCGTTATCAGGGAAAACATCGACATCCAGAAGACGATACCGGTATTAACCCACCACGAGAAGGATGCGGGACCATACTTTACCTCGGCTGTCGCCATTGCCAGAGACCCGGAAACCGGAATCAGGGGAATGGGCGTACACCGCATTCAGATAAAAGGCAGGGACAAAATAGGTATTCTATTGGCCTCGCCTCCACTGTCAAATTTCTTAAACAAGGCAGAGAAGTCGGGAAAATCCCTGGAGATAGCCATAGCGCTGGGGGTAGACCCGCTGACGTTTCTGGGAGCCGTCTTTTTCGCCCCGGAAGGGATTGACAAGTTTGACATTGCCGGTGGATTGCGCCAGGCACCAGTCGAACTGGTGAAGGGCTGCTCTACAGACCTGGAGGTACCAGCCAACGCTGAGTTTGTCCTGGAGGGACACCTGGTACCTGGACAGAGAGAGGTGGAAGGACCCTTTGGGGAAACCACCGGGTATTACCTGACCTTCGATAGCCCGATAGGCCGGATAACATCAATCACCCACCGCTCCAGACCGCTGTACTACGGACTGGTGCCCTTTATCGGCGAAGAGGAAGTCATCTTCCAGGCGATTTCCCGACCGCACTTGCTTAAGACCTTCAGGGAGTCGCTCCCGGATGTCTCGATTAAAGATTTGAACATAGTACTTACCGGCGCTATCTGCGTAGTGCAGATCCGTAAGAAGAGGGACGACGATGCGCTGCGGATAATCGACCTTTTATTGTCCACCCCTCAGGCGAAAATGGCCGTGGTGGTCGATGAAGACGTCGATATCTTCGACCAGCACGAAGTCAACTGGGCGATGGTCACCCGGATGCGCCCGGACAAGGACGTGATTATCAAGCCCGGTCAACCGGGGCTTTCGATAGACCCATCAGTCGAAGAGCTCACCCTAAATAAAGATGGGCGTTCCGTCGGCAAGACGGCCAAGCTGGGAATAGACGCAACCAAACCACTGAAGGAATCTGCCCGTTACGAAAAGATAGGTGTGCCGGCGGAGGTACAGCAGAAGATATTAAGGTTAATGGAAGTGATTAAATAATGCTACTGCAGGTGCCAGCTATCTACCGGGAAAACAACATCAGTATCGGCTTTAATACGGCCTCAAAACTATACATCCGAACAGCGCCACCACCTCTCCATCTTTATTTTGTCCCTATCATATAGTAGAATTAACGAAACCAAGCTTATACAGGAGGTGCTTATGGAATGGCAAAAGCTGGTCATTGATATCTTTGTGCAAATATCGAAGGTGCTGGAGAGAGCCCTTGATGGGCTTACCACGGAAGACTTAAACTACCGACCATCTCATGATACTAACAGCATGGGTTGGCTTGCCTGGCACATCGTGCGCGGGCAGGACCGGGGCATCGCCGGCTTGCTGGGCGAAGAACAGCTATGGGTCAAAGATGGATGGCATGCCAAATTCAACCGCCCGGCTGACCCCCAGGATTTTGGGCTGAGCCACACGCCGGAGGATGTCGCCGCCTTCGAATCCCCTGATGTCAGCATCCTGGCGGGCTACCAACAGGCGGTACTTAGCCAAACGAAGCGTTACTTAAGCCAAAACCTGTCGGAAGCGGAACTGGACCGCGAGATAGACCACCCGCGGTTCAAAAACGTTGAAGCACGTCTGGCGGCTATGATTAACGATAATCTACAGCATGACGGACAGGTAGCCTACCTGCGCGGCCTGCTGAAAGGCAAAGGATGGCTCGATGTATAGTTCAAAACAGGATGAACAGATGCTGTTGACTCTGGAAGAAAAAGTCGGCCCTAAAAATGCCGCCCTGCTGGTGGTGGATATGCAAAACGACTTCTGCCATCCGGAAGGGTCTCTGGCGAGGCGAGGGAGAGACATGACCCTTGGCCTTCAGATGGCACCCAGGCTGGCGAAATTGATTGAGGAAGCACGCCAGGCAAAAGTCCCGGTAGTATTCATCCGCCAGACGCTCAGTGAATCGACCACATCCCCGGCATCGAGAGAGCGTAGATTGAAACGGATGCCTGATGAGGTCGAGCTCCCCCTGCAGGAAGGTAGCTGGGGAGCGGAGTACTACGAAGTAGCCCCGCAGCCGGGCGAATGTGTGGTCACCAAACACCGCTACAGTGCTTTTATTGACACCAACCTCGACCTTATATTAAGAAGCCAGGGGATAAAGAGTCTCATCATGACTGGCGTCGCCACTAACGTCTGCGTGGAGTCCACGGCCAGAGACGGCTTCATGAAAGACTACTATGTCGTCTTCGTCAGTGACTGCACCGCCACGGAGCGTATTGAGGGCCATGAAGCGACCCTGCGCACTATGGGTGTGTTTTTTGGTGTAGTGGTGACCTCTTCGGAGGTAATTGACGCCTGGGGGAGGGCAAAACAGCCTTAACAATGGCAACTGTTACATCGGCTTCATAGTGCTGACCGTGCTTATTCCACGCAGGATTCCTGGCCATATGACCGGTTCTTCCAACGGACACCGGCACCGGCTATTTTCCTAGCTAGTCCAGAATATCAGAAAAACCCCGGTAA
>JAHJRU010000066.1 GCA_018830745.1 Chloroflexota bacterium | reverse complement strand
TGAGGGCGTACAGACAGCAGGCCGATGAACAGTAGTCGTTTTCACTCGTGCGGGAGCCAACGCACTGCAGGAAAGCCACCGACCGGGGCACCTGGCCATCGGAAGGGCGCTTCAACTCGCCCAGGGTGGGGCCATTGGGACTGAGCAAGCGCTCCACTTCGGTACTGGTAACCACGTTGGGGAAACGCCTGTAGCCAAACTGGGTAGTCGGCCGTGCATCAAATTCCTCAAAGCCGGTAGCCGCCACGATGGCACCAACCGATATTATCCTTCGCTCAGGCTCCGAAGATAGCTCAATGGCCGCCGTGGGGCACTGCTCCACGCAGGCTCCGCAAAGGGTGCAGTGCTGGTAGTCAATGATATAGGTATTATCAGCCGAACCCAGGGGATGGCGGGGATAGATTGCCTTGCGCTGACTCAGCCCTTCCTCGAATTCGCTGTCTACCTCCACCGGGCATACCGGCTCGCACGCTCCACAGCCGGTACATCTCTCCGGTATCACTCCGGAAGGCTGTGTGCTCAAGGTAACGGAGAAATCGCCCGCCTCGCCCTCGACCTTCTCCACTTCGGTCAGGAGCAGCTGCTCGATACTGGGATGGCTCAGGCCCCAGCGAAGACAGTACTGCTCATCCGCCTCCATGGAATATGGCAGCACCTGGCAAAAGCCGCAATGATCATCCGGAAACCATTCATCAAGCTGGCTCAGCGTCCCGCCAATATAGGGCCGGCGGTCACAGAGATATACCTGGATTCCTGACTCCGCCAGCTCCAGGCCAGCCTTTATCCCCCCAATCCCCGCACCAATAACCAGAACAGCTTTTTGCGCTGATTTCACCCTATTATTTCTCATCTACCTAATTCTATTCTATCGTTATACTCTCTCAGGGTCAATTTACATAGATTTCATCCCAACCAGCTTGAAAAGATACCGACCAAAGTACAATATAATTCTAAAGCAGTACATACCGATTCACCCGTTTGACCTGAATAAAGCAAATAGCAAAACCGAATAATGGAGTGAAGCTATGCCATCTAAAAAGACACATCTATTTCACCCTGCTCTATTAGTAATAGACATGCAGAACAGCTACTGTACGCCCGGGGGTTCATATGAAAAATACGGGGGCATTATCGGTGCCGACCTCAATGCCTATAATAAGATAATACCAAATATTGTGCGGCTGCTGGCAGCCTGCCGCGAATTAGAGGTGCCAGTTTTCTACTCCCAGCAGGTTAGAGAGGAATCCGGGATAGACCTCTTCACCCAGCTGCACCGCATCGTACCAATAAGAAGAGCGGAATTTCTCAGGATACCCGCCTGCATAGTGGGAACCCGGGATGCCGCTATACTCGACGAATTGAAACCGGCAAAGGGGGAGCAGGTGGTCGTCAAAAGAAGAGACTCCGCCTTCCAGGATACCGAACTAGTTTTTGGGGAGACAGGTCAGGGGTGAGTTGGTCTCTTCATTTCAAATAAGTCCCCGCTACGGCAGTAAAAGTCCGCACCTAACCGTGCGATTGCCTTTAATTTTGACGGGTCAACGACACCATTTGAAAGGACATCATCGCGCACGTGGGCTCTGACTATCTCCCCAATGGCTACCATGTTTACATCAATGGAGTCGCCGAATTCAAGGATACGGTCCAGCTTACACTCCATACTTATCGGCGATTCAGCCAGCCGCGGAGACTTTACCTTATCAGAAGGGAGAGGCGTCAGCCCCACTTCGGTGAACTCGCTGACACTGGCCGGATAACTGGCCGAGGTCTGGTTCATCTTCTCTGCCAGTGATTCGTCTACCACGTTAACCACGAAGTCCCCGGCGTACTCGATGTTTCTCAGCGTATCTTTCTTTTCTCCACGCCGGCTTCCAATGGATATGTAAAGGAAAGGCGGCTTGGAACCCAAGCCACCGAAGAAGCTGAAGGGCGCCAGATTGAAGATGCCATCCTCGCCCACGGTTGAAACCCAGGCGATAGGTCGCGGCGTAACCATGCCAACTAATAACTGATGGCAGTCATGACGGTCCAGGTTATCAAAATCGATTTTCACGCTACACCTCCTCTTATTGTGAAATTACTGCTTGGAAATTAGTTAAGAATCAGATACGTTTAGGGAATACTCACGCCTTCTCCAGCAGACCACTTACCCCCATGCCGCCTCCTCCGCAGATAGACACGAGTCCCCGCCTTGCCTGCCGCCGGCGCATTTCATGAAGAAGGGTGGTTATAATTCTGGCTCCCGTAGCGCCCAGAGGATGGCCCAGGGATATACAGGAGCCGTTAACATTGACTCTGTCATAATCCTTCTCGCTTATGCCCAGCTCTTTAAAGTTAGCCAGTATCTGGGCAGCAAAGGCTTCGTGTATTTCAATAAGGTCAACCTGGTCAAGTGTTATGCCGGTCTTCTGCAGTACGTCACCGGCAGCGGTCGACGCTGCTTTCCAGGCATAACGCGGGTCAACCCCGCTAAAGGCAAACGCTCTCAGATAAGCCATAGGGGTTATATTTAAAGCCTCGGCTTTCTCCCTCGACATTATCACGCAAACTGCCGCACCATCGTTCTCTCCCGATGAATTACCGGCCGTGCAAACCCCGTTATTAAGTACCGCCCTTAATTTTGCCAGGCTCTCTAAACTGGTATCGGCACGCGGGCGCTCGTCCCGGCTGAACAACAACGGCTCGCCCTTACGCTGTGGAACCGGCACCGGCACTATTTCCTCGGCAAACTTCCCCGATTCAGCCGCCGCACAAGCCCGCTGGTTACTTAATACAGCCCATCCGTCCACTTCCTCCCGGGTTATGTTATGCTCCTGGGCGGCCGTTTCTGCCCAGGTCATCATGGTGGGCAGAAGACCGAATCTATCCTCGGGCTGAGACATAACTCTGGCGCGCTGTATCCGGTCGTGCATGGGTATGCCCCATATTGAAGGGCTACCATGCCCCCGGGGCATATCACCCACTCCCCCTATCCCCCACCTTACATCCCCGCTGAGATAGAATTCGACCGTGCTCATGCTCTCCACGCCGCCAGCAACCACAACATCGGCATTTCCCGTCTGCACCATCATGGCCGCCAGGCAGATGGCATCCAAACCGCTGGGGCATCGCCGGTCTATGCTTAAACCCGGCACTTCCACCGGCCAGCCTGCTTTAAGCAGGGACATACGGGCAATATTGACGTATTCACCGCTCTGGTAGTTCTGCCCCATTATCACCGCACCAACCTGGCCAGGCTCTAGTTTGGTCCTCTTCAGAACTTCATTAAGCACCAGGGCCGCCAAATCATAGGCCGGTACGGTTTTCAAAGAACCGCCAAAATTACCTATAGGCGTTCTAACGGCGCCAACAATAACTGCATCCTGCACTTCTACACCTCACTTGTATTCATAGAAACCCTTGCCGGTTTTTCTGCCCAATTCCCCCGCTCTGAATTTCATAACCAGACAACGGGGCGGTTTGAAAACGTCACTTCTCAGCTCATTATACATCGTCTCGTTTCCAGCCATAACCACATCCATGCCCGCCAGGTCAGCTAACTCGAAGGGGCCCATGCGGAAACCATAGGCTGTCTTGAGTGCCTTATCTATATCCTGAAACGAGGCTACGTTTTCGTCATATAACCTCAATCCCTCGGTGCGCCAGGCTTGCAGGAGCCGGTTAGCAATAAAGCCAGGGGAGTCATGGCAGATGGCGGGCTCCTTCCCCAGCTGCTGACACAGGCTGGTGATTATGGCCACCGTCTCCGGGGAAGTTCTTTCCGTCTTGACAACCTCTATTCCCCTCATAACTTGAGGCGGATTGAACCAATGCATCCCCATGAACCTGTCCGGCCGATTAGTCGCCGTGGCTATCTCAGTAACGGACTGGTATGAGGTGTTGGTGGCAAAAATAGTGTGCTCCGGGCATATCTTATCCAGTTGCCTGAAGGTCTCCTTCTTTATTTCCATATTCTCTACTATGGCTTCCATCACCAAATCAGCATCCCCAGCCGCTTCTTCCAGGCTGGTGGCAGTGGTGATTCTGCCCAGCACAGCCTCGGCTTCCTCCTGCGTAGTCTTACCACGCGCCACGCTACCATCCAGAAACTTTTTTATCCGGTCAAGCCCTTTCTGGAGGAACTCTTCTTTTATATCTTCCAGAGTGACCTCAAAGCCGCCCTGGGCGCATACCTGCGCTATGCCGTGCCCCATTAGTCCGGCTCCCAGGACACATATCTTCTTAATTTCCATAAACCTTCCTTAGCTGTAAGTGTAGAATCCCCGGCCCGCTTTCTTCCCCAGTCGCCCGGCAGCCACCATTTGCTTGAAGATACGGCAGGGTAAAAACCGAGGGCTCACTTCACGGGAAAGGATTTCCAGGGTAGCCAGCACGTTATCAATGCCAATGACATCGGCAAATTGGAACGGACCCACCGGCCAGTTGAGGCACGACTTCGCCACACTGTCAATATCCTCCACGGTAGCCACTTTGGTCATATGCATAATGGCAGCTTCATTGATAGCCGATGCCATTACCCGGTCCAGCACCAGTCCTGGTAAGTCAGCCACCTCTATAGCCGTCACGCCAGCCCCTTTCAGCAGGTCGGTGCAGGTCTTGATGGTTTCAGCCGCTGTCTCCAGTCCCTTAGTTATCTGCACCAGACAACCCTCCTGGAAAGGATTGAAGGTAAAGTTCAATCCGATGAATTTACCCGGTCGTCCGGTGAGAGACGCTGTTTCCGTAATCGCCGATGAAGCCGTGGTAGCCAAAATAGCCCCCGGTGGAATAACCTCATCACACCTGAGTATTACTTCTTTCCTTGTTCCCCCATCCCCATCGACTGCTTCTATGACTATATCGGCACGCGCTAACTCGTCAGCGCTATCCGTTAAGGAATCCAGGATAGCCACCTTCACCCCGGCACTGGCAAAAAGCTCACCTATCTTTGCTGCGGTCTGTCCGCCAATAATAACGACTTTTTTCATGCTCTCCATTCTAATTCACTAATCAGATTGATGTAAATTACCAGGGGCCGATGGCATAACCCCCGTTTACGCTGAGGGTCTGCCCGGTAATCCAGCTGGCTCTTTCCGAGGCAAGAAAGACCACCGCATCGGCGATATCCCGGGGCTCTCCAAACCTGCCCAGGGGATAAAGTTTAAGCCTTTTTCTCTGCAGGTCCTGAAACTTTTCTTCCCCTAATTTTGTTTTTTCCTCCTCACGGCGCCCCTTCCATAATTCGGTTATTGCCATTGAAGGAGAGACACAATTCACCCTTATGCCGTCACCGGCTACTTCTTTCGCCAGGGCACGACTAAAAGCACCCACACCACCCTTCACCCCTCCGTAGTTAGCCATCCTGGGCTCACCTATGCGGGCGGCATCGGTCAGGATGCTGATGATACATCCGCCTCCCTGTTGGGTCATCGGGTCAATAACGGCTCTCATGCAGTTAAGGCAGCCCTGATATATGACGCTGATTTCTCTATCTACCTCTTCCCAGGTCTCGTCCTTGAAAAACTTGGCTGGGGCTATAACGGTGGCATTATTAACCAGAATATCAACCCGCCCAAATTCACTTAACGTATTTTCAACCAGCCGTTTAACCGACTCTCTATCAGTAATATCCGTTTGTATGGCCACAGCTTTAACTCCAAGAGCGGTGGCTATTTCACCGGCGGCCTCTTCACCGGAATCTCTGGCAATATCAGCAATAACCGGTATGGCTCCTTCTTCAGCAAAGGCTCGCGCTATTTCCCGTCCAATTCCCCTTCCTGCTCCGGTTACAATAACTACTTTCCCCTTTATTCCTAAGTCCATCTTTACTCCCCCTTCTGGCCAAAGGCTTCCCTGGCTTTAGTCTGCTCATCCGCTTTAAACAAGCGTAATACGGACTCGGACAGGGCGGAGAAACGGAGAGAATTATAAATACCCTGGTCCAGGCTGTTATTTATGGCTATTTTGGAAAGCTTTAAAGCTAAGAGAGGCATAGCGGCGATTTTCTTAGCCAACTCCATGGCATCCTCCAGCAGTTTATCTGAGGTAGAAAGCCTCTGGGCAAACCCTATCCGCCAGGCTTCACTGCCATCAATGGGGTCCCCGGTCCACACTAACTCCTTAGCCTTGCCGGGATTTACCAGCCGTGGCAGCCAGGTTTGCAATCCACCACCACCCAGAATACCCAGGGTCTTCAAATGGAGGTCCCTTATTTCAGCCGTTTCCGCCACTATTATAATGTCACAGCGCATCACCAGTTCCAGTCCGCCGGCGGTGCATACCCCATCGATAGCCGCAATCAGGGGCTTGCTGAAATCCTGGACTTTATTCCAAAAGGACTGATAAGCCATATTCCTGTTACTACCTATGGTGGTCAGTGTCTTCAACAGCCCCTCCTCCAGTGTCCCCATAGCTGCCTGGGTATAGGTTCCACCCTTTTCCCGCATCTCCTTGATATCAGCCCCGGCGGAAAAGCAAGGTCTGCCATCTGACCTCGGCCCGCCGGTGATAATCACGGCACCGATTCCATCATCCTTCTCCAGTTCTCCCAGCACGGTTTCCACTTCACTCTGCAAACCAATAGAAAGCGCATTCAGGCGCTCAGGCCTGTTCAGCGTGATAATCCCCACCTGTCCATCCGTATCGAACTTTATGTTTTCAAATTTATGTCCTTTGTACTCCATATCCATCTCCTTCCGAAGTTATTATATAATACCACCCTCTCTGGCTTTTAACTGGGGGGCAGCGGTAACATCCGCCGGGGTACTTACTTTTTGGCGGGGCACTCTATTCTCTACCAGCGAGCGGGCTATTTCGTCCGCCGTCCAGAGGGGGGAAATAATATGGTGGGCCATTCTGGACTCGAACCAGAGACCCCAGTCTTATCAGGACTGTGCTCTAACCAACTGAGCTAATGGCCCACGAATCGTATCTAATTCTACGGCAAAAGGTGAGAAAAATCAAGAGGGGCAGGATATTTCACCC
>JAHJRU010000065.1 GCA_018830745.1 Chloroflexota bacterium | reverse complement strand
GCGACCTGCTTCAGGGTAGCCTTCTTCCCTACCGTAGCCCGCATCACCCTGTTCTTCAGCAGCCCGAACTTCGGGTTGTAAGCCACCAGGAAGTCGACCAGGAACGGGTAAGCCTTCAGTAAATCGTTAATTGAAGTACTTGACGATAATTCCATTTAACTTCCCTCCTTAGCTAAAGACAGCACCAATAAATGATGGAATGAGGTGAGCGCATTGTAGAGCACAGCCCTCATCACTGTCAATAAGATGCCCTGTCTAAGACACCATTGAATATCTGCGATATGTCTGTTACCATAGCGTAAATTATTCACTACTAATGGGACAATCCAGAGGAGGGACCGCTATGAAAAGGTTGAGCTTATTGGGCATACTGGTATTTATACTTGCCATCACCATCGGCACCAATGCCCTGAATGTTTACTCTCAAGGTGAACCAGAGGTCAGGGTGAACCCGGCGGTGGGCATCTCCACCACCACGGTTAGCGGAAGCGGATTCGTGGGGTACATTACGGTCTACTGGGATGGTGAGGAAATCCCCACCGTCCCCTACGATGTGCTCCCGGAAGGACCATCCGGTTACTTTTCCGCCATTATCAGCGTTCCCACACAAACGGCTCCGGGTGAACACACCATAAAAGCGAATGATAGGTACGATAATACCGCCAGCGCCACTTTTGAGGTGATTGACCTTACCGGGAAGAAGGGGCCTACCGGCAATAAAGGGCCGCGGGGTGAGCGAGGTCCCCAGGGACCGCCAGGAGAACCCGGCCCGATGGGAGTACAGGGACCACCGGGGCCGATGGGAGAACAGGGCCCGCCCGGTGTCCAGGGTGAAGCCGGACCAACCTTATTGATGGCACCCATGGCTCTTAGCATAGGCGCCATAATCCTGGGACTAATTCTGCTGGGGTTAAGGCTGTGGGGACGCTAATACAGGCTGAAAAAACAGGGGGGGACTATGGTGGAGGGGGCAGGATTCGAACCTGCGTAGCCCTTCCGAGCGGCAGATTTACAGTCTGCTCCGATTAACCACTCCGGCACCCCTCCAGATACCACCCCGGTTGGTAACGTCAGCCCGAGAGGGGATTCGAACCCACTAACCTACCGATTACAAGTCGGTTGCGCTACCATTGCGCTACTCGGGCGTGGCCAAGACAAATTATTATAAGCGCCCAATCCAGCTAACGTCAAGAGCGACCGGCTATCATTTAGACTTGAATTTCTTGTTCAGCGCCGCCATAGCCTCTTCGGCTTCCGCTATCACTTTATCAATAACTTCCTTACAGGTTGGGATATCATTTATCCCCCCGCAGCTCTGGCCTGCCAGGAAAAGCCCACGCGTCCCGTCGCCAGTGCTGTAGCCTTTCTGCATCTCGGATAGACCGGCAGCCAGGATGGGCATATCGGTAATGGAGCGGCCCTGCGCCTGGGACATGCTCAAGCCACCCTTTATAATCTCTCCCCAGGAAAGGTCCAGCTCCCGCTTGAAGCGGAAGGCACTGCTTACGGCTTCTACCATGGCGAATCTCCGCTTAAGCAATACATCCGCCCTCTTGGTCTTCACCACCCGGCAGTTAATGCCATCGAAGCGGTCGGAAAGGATGGTATCCTCCTCGGTGGCTTTGATGCAGCCCTCCTTATAGCCATCACTGGCATCGCTTTCCTGAGTGATGGCAAATCTGGTGCCCATAGATATGGCTTCCGCCCCTAAAGCCAGGGCAGCCACCAACCCTTTACCACTGGTGAATCCTCCGGCGGCGATAACCGGGACCTTGACTTTGGAGGCAATGGACGGGATTAAGACTAAGCCGCCGGCATTACCGGCGTGGGCTCCGGCTTCATAACCGGTGGAGATAATGGCATCAGCCCCGTCTTTCTCGTAATATAGAGCGTGTTTCGCCATAGCCACGGTGGCTAAAACCTTGCCGCCATAACCGTGGACTGCCTTGATAATATCGGCCACCCTGCCCAGGGCAACATTGATTACCGGCACTTTCTGTTCCAGAACAATCTGTACCAGGTCTTTCGCTCCGGGAAGCGCCAGGGTAAGATTTACCCCGAAGGGCTTGTCAGTCTGCGACCTGATTTCCGCTATGGCCGTTTTAATGCTTTCCTTGGTAAACGCCCCCGCGCCCAGTATGCCCAGACCGCCAGCATTAGAGACAGCAGCCACGATTCTGGGCATGGTTGCCCAGTTCATCCCGGCCATGATAATAGGATGCTCTATGCCCAGCATTTCCGTTACTCTTGTCTTTATGGACATCTCTCCCCCTTCGTATTTAACTGACCCTTTGCTACCTGCTTAACTACCAGCCCGGAGGCAACCTGAAAATCTCCCCGATTGCCCCCGGGCAAGCTTAAGTCCACTTTTTCTGAATTAACCAACCAGCTTCTTCTTGGGCATTTTATCCACCTCAGAGGCGGCTTTGTCCAGGCCAAGCTCAAGCAGCTTCTTTTTGGTCGGATTGCCCGTTTTCACGTCCCAGCCATGCTCATCATAATAGTCGTCAAGCAGCCGCTCGGTATCTTCCCGGGTGTACTGCTTCGTTTCGAAGTAGTCCTTCAGCGTCAGCTCAATGCCCATGTCCGGACGCTTCAGCGGCTCGAACCACTTATCCGGGAAGCGGTCATCATCCCTGGTATAGCCCTCCCTGGCGTTCATAAACCGACTCAGGTTGAAGGCTCTTTCCGCATCCTTGAGGAATTCCTTCGGCGTCTTCTCAATGCCGGTAGCCGCGGAATAAAGCTCGGCGCAGGTCTTGACATTGTATAGCGACGAACTCGGCATCCGGAAGCAGATGCCCAGCATATCCAGCATCATGGCAAAGTTCTCGTAGTACGCCGTAACCCTGGGCACGTCAAAACCTTCCTCAGTAAGGAGCTCTTCTATCTTGTCCTCCGGCAAATAGCCAAAGGTGGGAATTACCTTCTGGAAGAAGCTCGGCTTGCGCCCCTTGGCGATAGTAAGACCGCCAACAGGCAGGTCACGTGAGGGCCTTACATTGACCACCGAGCTAAAGACCTCCACACCAAGCGAAGCCCGGGCATCAAAATCAGGCTCAGTTCCCTTGATGTGGTGGGCATATTTCTCCGAGCCCCTGCCCAGCTTCTTCGGACCCAGGATGAAGCCCTCGGCTATAATGGCGCCCAGTCCTTCTTTCTTGACCGTCTGCTCCAAAAGCACCTTGGGTGTCTCAAAGCCTTCTTTAAGCTCCAACCCGCCGGTGTCTTCCTTGGTAATGATACCTCTCTCGTAGAGGTCAATCAGCCAGCCGACCATCGAGGGGAAGGTCATATAGTCTATCCCCATCCGGTCAGCCATTTCGCCCAGCTTCAGCGTTTTATCCAGGCTGCCGACAGCCAGCCGCGTGGCGAAGCCGAAGGCGGGGTCAAAGGGGGTAGAGAAGGCGGACCTCGTCCCCTTGTAAGGACCTTCGTTGATTTCAATCACGCATTTATCCGGCGCCAGGCACCCGGGACAACCGTAGATACCTACCTTGTACTTGCGGTACTCATCCACCCCGTAAACCTTTAACATCTCCTCTTTCGGAGCCGTTTCGGTATAGTTCTTGCGGGTAAGGTAGCCGGCGTTAATCCAGAGCGGCCAGATGAAGTACAACCCCAGGTCCTTCCAGTTATTGCGGTTGGGGTCGCTCATTCCCTTGGTTATCAGCTTGTCAACAGTCGCCATAAACCTCTTGATATCGGCAATCTTCTGTCCTTTGGTGCCAGAAACCGCAATCGCCTTAAGATTTTTGGAGCCCATGGTGCAACCCATAGTGCGGCCGCAGGAGGTGCCGCCATCAATAAACATGATGGATATCTTGACCAGGTTTTCACCTGCCGGACCGATAGCCGCTACGGAGTAATCCTGACCCAGCCTCTCCTTGAGAACCAGCGGGGTATCAATCATATCTGTTTTACCCCAGAGGTCCTGGGCATCAGCAATTTCTACCTCGTCATCCTTAATCCTGAGGTAAACCGGCTTGGGCGACTTACCGGTTATTACTACGCCATCATAGCCCGCCCATTTAAGGTTGCAACCGAAGTGCAGGCTACCAAACCAGCTGGAAATGGTACCTGACGCCGGGTCCTTGCTAGCCCAGACAACCTTAGACGTGCTGGGGCTGAGCGTCCCGCAAAGCGTGCCCGGACTGATAACAATGGGGTTTTCCGGGTCCAGGGGCTCCTTGCCTATCGGCATGTAGTCATACATCAGCTTCTGGCAGAAACCCCAGCCGCCGATGTATTTCTCGGCCATCTCTTTTTCCAGCGGCTCTTTCTTTATTTCACCAGTGGTCAGATTAACTAACAGGATTTTGCCACCATATCCACTTAATGCCATCTTAGCACCTCCCTTTCCTTGCTTGGCAGATAGTTTCGCCCATTACTTTTTCGCCTCCTCCGCCACTTCTGCCAGCCGCCTTTCACCCCGATACAGAGCATCGTGAGGACAGTACCGGGCACATATGCCACAGGTATCACAGTCATCGGTAAATTCAATTATATTGTCATGCTCAGTATTGGGATATACCTTGACGTTAGACCGGGCAGGGCTAAAAGCATTTCCGTACTTCAACGTACAACGCATGACACAGGTCAGACAGGAAACACAGTTTTCTACTTCTACAGTAATGGGAAGGTCACATCTCAGGCAGCGCTTGGCTTCGTTAACCGCCTCCTCCTCACTGAAACCAACCTCCACACCGGCAAATCCTTTAAGGCGCTCCTCAACCGGCACCATCGGCACCTCAACGCGCGCTCCTACCGGGAACCCTTGAAGCTCAGTCTGAACAACCTCGCCCTCCGGTGGCGCCATAGCCACGTCAATCTCACCCTCGCCGCCGAGATATTTATCAATAGCCATAGCTGCCTTTCTACCGGTGTCAATGGCGGCAATAACCGAACTGGGGCCATTCACCGCATCACCACCCGCAAAAACGCCCCTGTGTCCCGTAGCCATCGTCTCCTCATCCACCAGCAGGGTGGTGCGCGGGGTGACAAATATCTCTGGAAAATCCGCCACCAGGCCGAGGTCAACGCCCTGGCCAACGGCAAAGATAACGGTATCCGCCTTCAGAACATGCTCCGAACCCGGAACGGCTTCGAAATGAAGTCCACCCTCATCATCGTATTTCATCCAGCGCAGGTTGAGGCACTCGACGCCGGTTGCCTTATCCTCACCCTCTACCCGGCAAAAGCTAAGGGAAGGATGAATGACAACCCCTTCTTGCTCTGCCTCGGCAACCACCTCGGGCCGGGCCGGTATGCTGTTGCGGGACTCAATGCAGGCTAAGTGAACCTCTTTGGCGCCAAGCCTGACAGCGCTCCGGGCAGCATCAAAGGCAACTCCACCGCCACCGAGCACCAGTACCCGGCTGCCTAACTTTACCCCTTTACCGGAGTTGATATCATGCAGGAACTGCACGCCAATCATTACCCCTTTCAGGCCAGCCCCGGGTATATCCAGTTTTAGTCCCTCAGCCAGACCCGGAGCAATAAAGGCGGCATCATAATCCCCATTCAAAAGGTCGTTTACGTTGTCTACCCGGGTATTGAGCTTAAGCTCTACCCCCTGACCCAGGATATTATCAATGTCCCGGTCCAGAATCTCCTCCGGCAAATCATACGAGGGGATACCCCAGCGCATCATACCGCCTGACTTGGACTTGGACTCAAAGACGGTTACGGCGTGGCCAAGCTTGGCCAGATAATAAGCCGCTGTCAATCCAGCCGGTCCTGAGCCAATAACGGCGACTGATTTACCGGTGGACCTGGTTGTTGGCGGCTCCTTGGTTAGCGCTCCGGGACGTTCAGCCACAAATTCCTTCAGAGCCCGAATCTGTATCGGGTTGTCCTGCCAATTCCCGTTGCAATCTTTCTCGCAAGGATGAACGCAGACCCGGCCGCAGACCGAAGGAAATGGTATCTTCTCCCGGATGACCGCCAATGACTCCGCAAATTCGCCCGCAGCAATAGCGCGGACATAACGTGGAACATCTATTCCAGCCGGACAGGCATTGCTACAGGGTGCCTCCTGTACCGGTTCCTTAAAACTTGGCATAGCCTCCCCCTTCAACGTTGTTTATCACCGAATTATGCTAACTAGGCAGAGCCTTTAGCCAGCGCTGCTTTTCCGGCTTTTACGATTCTGGCCATATCCACTACCCGCTTACCCAGGTTCACGGCAGTCAGCATGGCGTATTCGTCGTTTTGAACGTTAGCCAGGTCTTCCATACCGCCGATGGACATACCGCCGGCACCATAACCGAAACCGGTAGCCTTGGATGACGGCCCGGCAGTTACCGGTATCATGCCAAAGATGCCGGAGGTACAATAAAGCGTAGTCCACAGGGCAGTCTCCACGCCACCATGGCGATACCAGGCAACGGAAGCCACCCCCAGTACCTTATCTTTCAGATTGGAACCGTTCGGACCACGAAAACCGTATTGTTTCCCCTCGGCCAGTCCCCGGAGGCGGTCAATGAAAGCGGCCACCGTCCAGGCCATGCGGCCAATATACACCGGGGTAGCAATCACCAGGGCATCACAATCCCTTACCTTGGCATAGTACTCCCTGGACATGACATCATTCTTGGAACAGAACTTGTCTTCCGTCTGTTTGAGCAGGCACCAGTTATCATGGTCACAGCCCTCTTTAAAATCATCCTCACCGAGGAAGATAGAATCCGTGATGACATCGCTTCCCTGCGCCTGAGCGCTTTCCATGACCTTGGCCAGCAGCACCTCAGTATTCGTCGGCCCCTTGGCCACCTTTCTTTTCACTGGCGTTCCACAAACACCCAATACTCTAATCTCCATCCTGCAGAGACCTCCTTATAATAAATTTTTCCCCATAAATTCTACCCTTTCCCCAAAAGCGATGTCAAATTACCCTGGATACAGTACCACCATAACTGCTGATGTCTTGTTGAACCCAGCACTGGTTGTTATAATGTAAGCATCCTGATAGGACAAGTGGAAAATGGCAGAGTCCAATAACATAAAAAGGGGAGCCAAAAGCCCGAAGTTGCCCTACCGGCGCATAGTGGCTAAGTTCGGCACCAGCCTGGTTGCCGGCGGCACTGACCAGCTGAACCAGGAGATGATTTCCATGCTGGTAAATCAGATAGCGCAACTGCACCAGCAGGGCGTTGAACTGCTGGTGGTCTCCTCCGGTGCCATTGGCGCCGGCCGCAACAGGCTGAAACAGGTTAAGGAAAGCAAGGGCACGCCCTTCAAGCAGGTGCTGGCGGCGGTGGGGCAAATCTACCTGATGCAGGCTTACGACCAGCTGTTCCGCCAGCACGGTATCACCGTGGCTCAAGCCCTGCTGACCAAGACCGACCTTTCCGACCGCTCCGGCTATCTTAATGCCCGCAACACCCTGCTGGCTCTGCTGGAACTGGGCATAATCTGTATTGTCAACGAGAACGATGTGGTGGCGCTGGATGAGATTGAGGAGGACAAGTTCGGCGATAACGATAATCTTTCCGCCATGGTAGCTAACCTGGTTGACGCCGACCTGCTGTTATTGCTTACCGATATCGGTGGACTTTATACCGCCGACCCCCGCTGTTATCCGGATGCCTGTCTGGTACCACAGGTGGACAAGATAGACTCCAGGATTGAGCGCCTGGCAGCGGATACGCCCAGTCGCTCGGGGACGGGCGGTATGATTACCAAGATAGAAGCCGCCAGGCTGGCTACCACATCGGGCATAACCGTCATCATCGCCGACGCCAGGGAGAAGGACGTCATCCTGCGGCTGGCACGTGGCGAGGCCATCGGCACGCACTTTACGCCGACCAGCAGCAAGATGGAAAGCCGCAAGCGGTGGATGCTCAGCGGTCTATCCACCAGAGGGAAGCTGGTGGTAGATTCCGGAGCATCGCAGGCACTCAAAAAACATAACCGCAGCCTGCTCCCCGCCGGCATCAAGCAGGTCGAAGGCCATTTCCAGCGGGGCGATATAGTCAACATCTATGACCCGGACGGGGTTCGTATGGGATGTGGCATAACCAACTACAACTCGGCGGAGATTGACGCTATCAAAGGTAAGCACTCAAAGGGCATCGCCGAGCTGATTGGCCGCGACTACGGCTCCGAGGTAGTCCACCGCAACAACCTGGTGGTATTATGAAGCATCAGGGGGTGTTTAGAGGAACGAAGCCCCTGTCTCGCATCCATCTTACTTCCCCCTTAATTCTTACCTATATAGTATATTACCATAAAAGTAAGTTTTTGTCAATACCCTTGACGTATATTATTACCAAGTATATACTTAGAAAAGTATATACTAGCCAAGGAGGTATCTGACATGGGAAGAGTCCCTATTACTGTAATGGGTTACAGGTGCGAACGTTGTGGTCATGAATGGTTTCCTCGTATTGATAAACAAGAACCCAAAGTGTGTCCTAAGTGTAAGTCCCCTTATTGGAACAGCCCCAAGAAACAAGCGCCAATGTTATATGAAGAATTTTGTGGCAAAATTAAAACTGTACTGAAATCTTCAAATACACCGCTAACTTGGACAGAGGTAAGGACTAAAGCCAAATTGCCACAGAAATGGCCGAATAATCAATGGGTACACCGAATGGAGAAAGATATCGGGCTTATACGAGAGAAAGATAAAAATGGTATAATCCAATGGAAAATTTTGTTGTCATAGGAGGTATTGATTGTGGTAACTTCGGCTCTTAAACTACCAGAGAAAACCAAAACTGAACAAAAACAGGGTAAGATTTCGTGGAATTCAGAACATTGTACGTCAGAACCTGATTTTTATACCATTGGTTATTCTGGTAAAGAAATCAATGAATTTATTAATATAGTTAAAGAAGCGGGTATTGCAACACTGATTGATATCAGGTTTTTACCAGTTAGCCGTTTTAAGCCGGAGTTCAGTAAAAACAATTTAAAAAGGTCATTGGAAACCAATGGAATAATCTATATCCATAGACCAGAGTGGGGAGTACCAAGAGATGTCAGAGCATTCAGTATTGGCAAAAAGACACGTGATGATATTTGGAATTGGTATGATTCGTATGTGCTTCCCAACGTTATAAAAAAGAATCTTGATGAGTTCTTTAACTCAATGGAGCATCCTATTGCACTTATGTGCGTGGAACATGACCCCACCGAATGTCACAGACACAGGTTGTTTTTGGGGCTTGAACGAATTGGACTAACAGGGTGCGACTTGTAAGGCACATTGTTTTTAAATAAGGGGTGATAAATGACCACCTACGAGCGATGGGTTAAGAAAAATATACTTATTACAGCCCGTACTTATCCCGTTCCCTCCAGAAAATCAATTGAGGTCTCATGCACCGCTGGAATAACCGATGACGGTAACTTGATTCGCCTATTCCCAGTTCCTTACAGGTTTCTAGACCAAGATAAACGTTTCAGAAAGTATCAATACATCGAAGTAGATGTTACCAAGGCAATATCTGACCATCGCCTAGAAAGTTATAAACCAAATATTGATACAATTAATATACTCTCAGAACCGTTGCCGAGAGATAATAAGTGGGAAGTTCGTAAAGCGAGTGTATACCCACTTAAATCTGAGTCTTTATGCATGCTCCAATCCCAAAGAGACTTGAATCAATATCCCACTTTAGGAATATTCAAACCAAAGAATATCGTTGGTCTTAGAATTGAACCTTGTTCCCCTGAATGGACTGAGGCTCAATTAATGAGCCTTCGTCAATATCCCATGTTTGGGGATACTCCCAAATCTGAACTAGAAAAAATACCTTACGAATTCAGTTATTCATTCCGATGTGAAAATCCAAATTGTCGCACCCATAAACTATCTTGTACTGATTGGGAAATGGGAGCACTTTATAGAAGATGTAAGTATAAATATGGAGCAAATTGGGAAAGGAAATTCAGGGACCGATACGAGACTGAGATGATATTGGGGAAAGATACACATTTCTTTGTTGGAACTTTAAGCACACACCCCAGTGAATGGATAATTATTGGCTTATTCTATCCG
>JAHJRU010000064.1 GCA_018830745.1 Chloroflexota bacterium | reverse complement strand
GTAGCGGATACAGCTTCTTACCAATAACCTCATACTCGGTAAGTCCCTGTCCCGGGAAATACTCCTTTTTGCCATCGGCATAGAAGGTCCTCTGCTGATAGGGACAGGCCAGCAGGCAATAACGGCAGCCAACACACTGGTCATAGTCTACGGTAACTACACCGTCATCCCGCTTGGTGGTAGCTCCAGTGGGGCAAGCCTTTACGCAGGCAGCTTCCTCGCAATGATTGCAAAGCACCGGATACAGCTGTTTATTCACCGCCGGGTATTTCCCACTTTCACCAATCACCAACCGACTCCAGAAAACGTCCGGTGGTAAAAAGTGTTCCTGCTTGCAGGCCACCATACAGGCATAGCAGCCCGTACATCTCTCCAAGTCTATTACCATTCCCCATCTAGCCATGTTCAACTCCTTTTAACCACGCTTACCTTGACGCGGGCGCACATTTCAGTGGTTAAAACCAGCGGGTCAATATGTTTCATATCAAAGGTCATCAGTGTATTGAAATTGGTACCCTTGCCAAGGGCAATGGGCATTCCTTTCCCCCAGTGGCCGCTGCAAGCCGCGATGCCTATTGTCAGGGGATGCTGACCTTCCATCGTTTTCAGCGTTCCCTGAACCTTGTAGCCGGCAACTGCCTCTAGCTCTATCAAATCCCCATCCTTCAGTCCCTTCCGCGCTGCGGTCTCCCCGTTCATCGTGATATTGTAGGTATAGGGATTCATGTTGCTCGCTTCATCCAGCCAGGGTTGCTCCATGGTATGCGAGCCGGTATGCAGGGTATCACGGTACGAGTAACAATACATATCGTACTCGGGACTGTCTACGCCGTGTATGCTGCAGGGAAACCAGGTGCACAAAGGGGTATACTGATTAAGATCAATATCCAGACCTATCTCCCCGGTTATTTCCCTCATCTTTTCCCCGGTATCAACCAGGTGCTCCATATACACCGGTACCCGCGTATCCACAAAATACCTCCAGTATGCCTCCTCTACCTTTTTGGGCCAGGAAATAAAGCCGTGCTTCTTGAACCACTCCCAGTCATGCTCCGGGCCAAAGTAATTCTGCAGCATCTTGTCACACATCAGCTCGGGTGTCAGTTCTTCCTCCGGCTTCAACTTGTATTCATCGTCCATAGCGTAAATGGTGTTGATAACCTCAACTAACTTTTCCTTCTGCCCCATTCTTTTAGCCACTTCCCACATAACTTCATAAAAGCTTCTTCTCTGGCCCTGCGGCGGCACCACCGGCTGCAGAACATGGAAGCTCCAGTCTTCCATACCGAAGGGGTGGTTAAAGTTAAAACCTAACCCGTCAGTCCAGCTCTCCTGCTCCAGATAGCAGGTATCCGGCAATAGAATATCGGCAAAGCCCTCTGCCATTTCCGTTGACCACAGTTCGGAGACCACCATAAACGGTATCTCCTTGTAGGCTTCCGCCAGCTTCTCCTGGTTAGCCATGCTCATGATGGAGTTACTCGCCCAAGCGACAATCGCCTCCAGCCGATAGGGAGCCTCGTTTTTCTGCGCCATTTCCTCCCGGTCTTCCCCAATGGGAACAAACGAGTGCATTGCCATCGGGAAAATATCAGTCATCGTTAAGTGATTCTTTTTCTCGGGCATATGCGCCGGCCACGGACCTTTGCGCTTCAGTCCTGCCCCGAGAGGACCGAAGTGATTCACCTCCAGCATACCGTCCTCACCGGCCAACAGGGGCAGGTTAAATTTACCTGTGCCGGGATAGCCCAGGCTGGTTGCCGGCCAGCCCAGCGTGCCACCGGGTACGTCAGCACTGCCGACTATCAGGTTAAGCAGGCAGACGGCAAAGCAGGTATGAAAAGAGTTCTCGTGGGCTTCTCCGCCACGAAAGATAATCGCCGAGACCGGGCGTAGCGGTAGCTGATGACCGTCAATAGTAATCGTACTGCCCACCTGGGCGGCTTCGGCAAACTCAACTGCCATACGGCGGATGGTCTCTACGGGAACAGTGCTGGCTGCCGCTGCCATCTCAGGGGTGTACTGCCTCAGGTGCTCTCTTATTAGCTGGAAAGTTGGATGGCAGCTGACCCCGTCGACCTGATATTCTCCTTCCAGGGCATAGTCAATAGTACAGGCTGTAGCGTAATCTGGAATACTTCTGTAGTTATACGGTACGGCTTTCTCCTCCTCCACATCCCAGACCAGGGGGTTCCCGCTCTCCTTATCCCGGACGTACCTCTGATCTGGCCCGACAAGATAGGGAGCATTGGTCTTGGTCTTGAGAAATACCGCGTCCCATATTCCCAATTCATTAATAATAATGTTGCACATGGCCAATATCACCGCCAGGTCGGTGCCCGGAATAATGGGCACCCACTCGTCAGCTTTAGCCGAGTTAAAGTTGCATTGCGGGTCAAGGACCACCCGCTTCATGCCACGGACGCGTGCATCAGCATGAAGCCTCATGCACATCTGACTGGAATGACCCGAGCCAGTTCCCTTGTTGGAACCAAAGAAAATGGCGTAATTACAGTACTTAAAATCGGGTACTATTGACCATGAGGCATAGACCAAACCCGCCAACTCATGTGCCCCCTGGCCACAGTATAAACCACCGCCACCTGCATTGAGATTGGGACCGTTATAACGGTAGCCAGCGGTTTCCGGCTCAGAAGTATTCCACAATGCCCTGAGCAGGCTGTAGAGACCGTGGATATAACATGACCGTGAGGCAGAATACTGCAATTGCAGCTTTCTGGGGTCATCCTCAACAATCTTCTTTAGCCTGTCAGCAATCTCGTCGAGAGCTTCATCCCAGGTTATTTCTTTCCACCCTGGATCAACGCCCAAGCCTTTCTCGGGGTTGGTCCGGCGCAGCGGCACATTCAGCCGGTTGGGGTCATATAGTACTTGCAGACCAGCCAGTCCCTTGGCGCAAAGACCGCCGTGTGAACCCATGTCGGTATCCGGATTCCCCTCTATCTTCACCACCACCCCGTTTACCCGGTGAACCAGAATGCCACAATTAGCATAACACCGGGAACATATGCTTGGAATCCAAACATCCTCGTATATCTCTGTTTTACTACTCATTACCGCTGCTTGACCTCCTTACCTTACCAAAGCAACAACACTAACCAAAAATCCGGCTTAACCTGAAAATAAACCTTAAGAAGATATTGTAATTTCAGTTTCCCAATATGTCAAAACCTGGGCCTCAATTAAGACCCCCACTGCTAGTGCTCATAACCTGCCCAATATCGAGCCCTATAGTAGGAGATGAGGAACCTGCTTGAAATATGCGAGCGTGATATAGTGACCTGTCTCCAATAATGATACCACCCTTTAATTTAGGATTACCAGCGTTACAGCCTCAGGAGCAGGCGGACGATAACCCACCGAGCTATGTGGCCATACCTGATTGAACAAGCCCCCCGAAAAGGAACCCAGTTATAGTGTTAGTAAATTGGGACAAAAAGAAGAATTGTTTAGCAGATTATTTCTTGATTGCTTGATTGGCATCCTGCATAATCATAATGGACAAAACAGCATGGCGGTTATAGGAGGACAAGCAATGAAAATCGTTGCGCTCCTGGGAAGTCCCAGGGTAAACGGGAACACGAGTTACCTGACAGATCAGGCTTTAGCAGAAGCGGGCAGACTCGGCATAGAGACGGAGAAAATAGTGCTCGCCCAATACCAGATACATCCGTGTCAAGGGCACGATGGATGTGAAGACTTTGCTTCCTGTCCTCAAGAAGATGACACAGAGATAGTAGTCCAGAAGCTATTTGAGGCTGATGGCGTTATTTTGGCAACCCCAGTGTATTTCCAGGATGTCACTTCCCAGCTTAAGACTTTCATTGACCGCACCCATTTCCACTGGTACCATGACCGGAAAATGAGAGCCACATGTGCAGGTACCATAGTCGTAGCAACGCGTTCTGGGATTGAAGATACCACCAAAGCACTGGCATACTTCATCACGCGTCGAAGCAGTATCGGAGCAGAGCAAATATTAAAGGTGCACGGCTTTGCTCGAAGGGAAGGACAAATAAGGGACAATGTCCCTGTTGTAGAGGAAGCAAGCAGGCTGGGGATTACAATGGCGGAAGCTTTGTTAGCTAGGTGAACTATTATCAATGCCTGCCGGAACCTTGTGTAAAAGAAACGTCTCTATCTATACTCGAACCATCCAAGATGATAGGCGGTCTAGCTCTTAAAATTGAACATTCCGTCAGGTTGTTATCTCCTATATCTCCAGATCCCAATGGTGGCAACAGTAAGCCTACTGCTTGAAGACCCTGATAGCACCGATTGCGGTCATCACAAATCCGACAACGACGCCAACAATTCCGGAATTGATCTGCCTGCAAAGTTTGGCTTCGGGACTACAATAGACAGTACCCGAATGAAGACATCGCGTTTTCGCATGCCACTCTACCTACAAGTGCCCATCCACAGTAATACATCTAAAAGTTCAGCTTTCTGTAGTTACTGTGAGAGAGAACTATTAATCTTGCACAGATACGGGAAAGACGTATTATGGTTGCCGTGAGATCTAACTAACCAAGCTAAACCGAGGCTGAAATTTGGCTAATAATTTGCTGCTAAACTTTTTCAGGTACGACATTATTAAGTCTGACCTGAATAGCATCGTCAAATCGTTTGGCGGCTGCTTCCTGAAGTCCAGGGGCAACATGTGAATAGGTGTCCAGGGTAACTGGGATGGTGGTGTTCTTTTCCGTCTCGCTGGCTATGATGAAGCGGCGGCTAACGGTGTAGCTTAGCCGAGTCCCACCCTGTCCTGCACCAGGCGTAATGTTTTTTCCGCTATTGGGCGGATTTTAGAGACTCCCTCGCTAAGCAGTGAGTTGAGATGGGTTGGGTCAGCGGTGAGTTCTCGGTAGCGGGACTGCAATGGGCGCAGACCTTCGACGATTACCTCCGCCAGCTCACGTTTGAGGTCGGCATAGCCCTTTCCGTCGAACTTCGCCTCTATTTCAGACTGGCTGAGGCCGCTGAAATGCTCGTAGATGGTCAGCAGATTGTTAACGCCGGGGCGATTTTCATCAAAGCGAATCTCGCGCAGTGAATCGGTGGTGGCTCGCATTACCTTGGAGCGTATCTCGTCCGGGGAATCAAGCAGGTTGATAGCGTGACCGGCGTTGGTCTCGCTCTTGCTCATTTTGCTGGTGGGGTCGTCGAGGCCCATAATCCTGGCTCCGCTGGGAGGAATTACTGCCCGCGGCACTACAAAGGTCTCGCCGTATAAGGAATTAAAGCGCTGAGCCACATCCCGCGCCAGCTCCACGTGCTGTTTCTGGTCCTCTCCCACCGGCACCTCGTCGGTGTTATAAAGCAGGATGTCGGCGGCCATCAGCGCCGGGTAGTCGAAGAGCCCCACGCTGACCTGCTCCCGCTGCGTGCCGGCTTTTTCTTTGAACTGGGTCATTCTCTGCATCCAGCCCATAGGGATGAAGCAATTGAGAATCCAGGCCAGCTCGGAGTGGGCGCTGATATGGGACTGAACGAAAAGCACGGACTGCTGGGGGTCGATGCCGGCGGCAAAAAGCAGGGCGGCCAGCTCCAGTGACTTGGCTTTTAAGACCTTGGGGTCCTGGGGGACGGTGATGGCGTGCAAATCCACAATACAGAAAATGTTGTCATATTCCGGCTGGGAGGCTACCCAGTGTTTGATAGCCGACAGATAGTTGCCGATGTGAATATTGCCGGTTGGCTGAATGCCAGAGAACACGCGTTTCTTCATCGTCACTCCTATACTGTAGGAAAGCCAGGTTTCTCTGCGTATTTTACACGATTATGGGGCCTGTTTGCCAGCGGTGGGGTGGTGGGGTTTATATTGGTGAGGAGTTGGTTGGCAAGAATGTTAGTAGAATATAATCAAATGTATTGATATATAGGCCATATTTCGGTAACCAAGTCGAATAATTTATTTGTTCTATTTATGATAGCATTGGTGTCCCATTTGTCTAAACCAAGGAGTTCTTTAGTAATTTTAATATCTGAATCCTCATATTTTACCTTCTTTTCTAAAAATGATTTATTACTAGCCT
>JAHJRU010000063.1 GCA_018830745.1 Chloroflexota bacterium | reverse complement strand
GGCCGTCAGTCCGGCACTGGGTTCATCCAGGAGTAATAGTTTTGGCTGTGAGGCTAGACTGATGGCAATTTCCAATCTGCGCTGCTCGCCGTGAGATATATTCTTCACCGGCTCTTCCCTCTTTTCCCATAAATCAACCACTTCTAACATCTGTTGAGCTTTCGTAAAGAGGTGCTTATAAGCTGTGATTGAGCGAAACATCTGGAAACGAGAGGGCTGGGTGCCCTGAAGAGCCAGCAGGCAATTTTCCAGTACAGTGAGAGGCGGGAAAAGGCTGGTTATTTGAAAGGAACGGGACTGTCCAAGGTGGGCACGACGATGCGTGGGCAGACTAGTAATGTCCTTCCCATAGAAATATATTCGGCCGTTGGTGGCTGCTAGCTGTCCATTGAGCACATTAAAGAGGGTGGTCTTCCCCGCCCCATTAGGGCCAATGATAACCAATCTCTCTCCAACTTCCACGCCGAAAGTAACATCGCGCAATGCCTGAACACCGCCGAAGTTTTTTGACAAACCTTTAACCCTTAATGCTTCCATATCGATAAACCACCTTATTCCAAAGTCGGAACAGGTATACGCCAATTCCTGCTCGAACGTACATGATAGATAGAACAAAAGCACCACCTAGAATCAACGGCCAGCGCTCTGGAGTAATAAGGCCGGCGTAAAATTCCACCGGTATTAACACGGCAGCCCCAATGACGGGTCCGTAGAGCGTGCCTGTGCCGCCGAGGATTACCATGAACATTACTAAAGCAGAAGTGGTTATGGAGAGGTGCGTGGGAACAACAATGCTGTTGTGATAAGCAAACAGTACGCCGCCTACACCGGCAAAGGCTCCGGCAATCACAAAGGCGATATATTTATAGAGCCAGGTATTATAACCCAGGACGCGCATTCTCGGCTCACTATCGCGGATGCCCTGTAAGGCATAGCCAAAAGGAGAATGCACCAACCGGTTCAAGAGGAAAAAGCAAAGGACGAAAGCCAGTAAAACAAAATAGTAAAAGGAGGTGGGACTCCAGGAAAACCAGGGTAGACCTACTGCCGGACGTGGTATACCTACAATAGCCTCGACGCCCACAGTGGACAGCCATTCCCACTTGAAAGCAATGCTAAAAAGGAGTTGCCCCAAAGCCATGGTGACGAAGATGAAGTAGAAACCGGTTACGCGAAGGGCGATAAGACCAAAGATAGCCGCAAATAGCACCGCCATCAATATGCCGACAGGGGCACTTATCCAGAGCATACTAATATCATAATGGATTAGCAGAATCCCGACGGTATAGCCCCCCACACCGAAGTAAGCAGCATGCCCCAAGGAAATAACCCCGGTATACCCCATAATAAGATCCAGACTCATGGCAAAAATGGCAAAAATGAGGATTTTAGTCATCAGACTTTGAACATAGGAGGGTAAAAAGGGAGGCAACAGGATAAGGATTACGATGATGGCAGCATATGAGGCAAGACGAAGCAGTTGCCCCTGCCGTAGCTGCGTCATTGATTTCAGGGCAGTCGTTTCCATCGCTTATCTTCTCCCCAGAAGGCCGCGTGGTCTAACTGCTAGGACAATTATCATGGCGAGATAAGTAAAAAACATGGCAAGTTCAGGGAACAGAGCTTTGCCAAAAGCATCAATACAGCCAATCAATATACCTCCCAGCAGGGCCCCTTGCACCGAGCCCAAGCCACCGATAACGAGCACAACCATTGACAGAAGCAAAATATCGATGCTAAGCGTGGGGCTTACTCCCACCAACTGGGCTCCAATAACACCGGCAAACCCGGCAATGAATGCTCCCAGGAAGAACACAGAGGTAGAGACCAGCCCCAGGTTTATCCCCAGACTCATGGTTATTTCTTTATCATCCATTCCCGCCCGAACGATAGCACCGACACGGGTTTTATCCTGCAGCCACCACAAGCCTATGGCAAGTATTAGCCCGATAAAGATGACGGAAATACGGGCAATAGGATACGTCAGGCCGGCAATATGGAAGGAACCAGTCAGAATAGGTGCGGTGAACGACGCCTGGTACGTTGCGCCCCAGATCCATATACTTAAGTTGGTCAGGATATAGATAAAGCCGAAAGTCAACAATACTTGCTCATTCAGCTGCTTATATAGACGACGAAAAAAAACCCGCTCCATAACCAGGCCGAGCAGCCCGGCAGCTAATCCGCCCATCAAGACCGCCAGCCAGAAATTATACCCGTTTTGTACCGCCATGGACCAGCCTACGTAAGCCCCAACCATATATAATGCGCCATGGGATAGGTTTAGGATACCCATTACTCCATAGATTAGAGATATGCCAGCGGCTAAAAGAAATAATATCAAGCCATAGGAAAGCCCATTAAGTGTGCTTAGTACGAGAAACTCCATTACCCCCATACTCCTATGGTGCGTATTTATCCCATAATTATAGGGGACAGATACATCGGCACCAAACCAGAGTGGTGGCAGGTTAGGGATTTGGCCCTAACCTGCCACTAGCTGTTAAAGTCTTGGATCAGTCACCTTGGGATACGTATGAATAACATCCCACAGATACTTTCCGTCTATCAGCTTGGCTTCGACAATGTAGCGGTCATAGATGGCATGGCCGGAAGGGTGCAAGGAAACAGAACCTTGTGGATAATCCAAATTGAGCCCAAGTATGGCTGGACGTAGTTTCGCCAATGTGGTATCACCCCCCGTAGCCGCTAACCCATCTAGCACCAAAGAAACCGCTGCGTAAGCGGCGTATACATCTCTTTCCGGGTTTCGGTCTTTACCAAACCTGGCCTTAAAGGCTTTTACAAACTTTTTATTGGCCGGGTTATCAAGACGCGAAGCGTAGGTCACTGACCCGATTGAACCCAATATGGTGTCACCGAGTGACACCATATCCACCGACCTCACCTGGTCGGCGGAAACCATCAAGATGGGCATCTTTTTCCCGAATTCGTGGTATTGCTTCACAAAACGCACCTGCTCTGCCGACCCGAGCCAGGTCACTACTGCGTCAGCATCTTTCATGGCGGTCAAAAAGGGGCCGAAATCTGTGGTACCGGCGGCCGCCCATTGTTGCTGGACCACAGTACCACCTTTCCCTTTAAACGTATCCGCCGCCCCATTTACGAAACTCTTTCCAGCCACATAGTCGCTACCTATAGTGGTAATCGTGCGGACACCCAGTTGGTCATAGGCATACCAGCCCAGCGGCACCCCATCCGAGTAGAGTGTGCCAAACGGGTTTACGTAGCTGTCAAACGTCCCTGACGGGAGCGGCTTGGTCATCAGGCCTACCTGAAGGATTTTATTCTCCGAGAGATAAGGTGATAGCCCCAGGAAAACCCCGGAGTGGAGTGGGCCGATAACGATACTAACCTTGTCCACGTCTACCAGTTTTTTGGTCTTTTCCAGGGACAGAGAGGTATCACTGGCACTGTCCTCAATGATAAGCTCTATCGGTCTGCCGGCAATCTGATAGTTAGCCTCGTCTAAACGCCACTCCAGACCCTCCTTTAGAAACGAGCCATAGTCAGCAAACGGCCCGGTGAATGGAAGCAGGGCGCCCATTTTTATCGGCTCGCCTGCTGGCGCCGGTGCTGGTTTAGTACAGCTGGACACAAAAGGCAGCGCGGCCAGTATTAAAACCAGGCACATGCTGCTAACCAGTATTAAAATCTTTTTACAGTTCATCTTGGACCTCCAAATAAGGTTTAGGTCATTAATATTGTAATGTACTATCTCATATCACCCCCTTTACTTGACAATATTTATCTATCTGGCCTCTGTTCATGGTTCTTCCAGCGCTTCATCATGTTGCCCTCTGAATAGCTATTGGCTCCAGTCCTTTTCAGGCTTACTTCCAATCTTCTCTCGCGCCACTCGGGCTAGAATTCCCATTTTTTATCACATAATAAGGCCTTTGTCAATCATACGTATTGGCACAGCCGGAAATCTCATGTTTTTTATGTTCCCCTGATGGCCAACGACCTGGCATACTCACTCTGCAAGGCTCTGACCCTCGAAATTTGCTCCTCGGAAAACCACTTCTTTACATCAACACTTTCTATGGGATAATGGGCACGTTCAAAGGCATCCTGGAAACGGAATGATTGGGTAGCATCCAGACCGATACCGCCGGAGAAGGTGGTATTCGACTGTGTCCAGTCCCGGTCGCCGGCGGAAGACCTCTCTGCCGGCTGGAAGGTCTGCCCAACCCCACCCGGGGCAACAATCAGTATATCGCTCCTGGCATCTACCCGTGTTGTCATAGCCCACATAATATCATCCATGTTATAGATATCTATATCCGTGTCTACAGCGATAGCCAGACGCAGTCCGAAGGATGCTGAAAGCGCAGCGCTCAAAATGTTCTTCTGGTAACCTTCATCTCTCAGGCGGCGCTTTTTAACCTGAAAGATAACACCCCCCCAATCAGGCATGCACATGGGGATGTGGGTATCAACACAGAATCCCGGGCTTATCCTTTCTGCCAGCTCCAGGAAACAGGCTGACCTCACCAGGGTATCGATAGTGTGATCATCGTAGCCATGTACAATCATAGGATAGTAAATTGGTTTATCACGTCGGTGGGTGATGGCGGTAGCCACAAACTTATACGTCCGGTATGCCTTTCCCATGTAGCCTGACCACTCGGGGTGGAAGGGGAAAACGCCCTGCTTTTGCTCCTTCTCAGCCAAGGGGCTTTCCCACATCTTCTGACTTGTGTCCAGGTAACCCTCAATCACGTACTCGGAGTTGGCTATGGCATAAGCATCTACTGTTTTCGCTTTAACAATTTCTATCGGGCTGCCCTGCATTGCTCCAGCAACACCCAGCTCATCACAACCCTTAGGTAACAACATATAAGTAAAACCTGAACCGGCCATCAGAGTACAGGCTGGCGGTACACCCATATTAATGGTCATCGGAATCACTTCTTTCCCATAGAACTCCGTGACTATCATATCAGTATGAGAGCCGGGGGAAATCTGGAAGCTGGACTCATTGCGGGTACGGAAGTTCATTCGGTTAAAGCTGATATGCGTGCCTCCCCAGAAATGCCTGCCGCTAACCAGGGTATTGCCGCCACCCAGGGTCCTTCCCGGGTCAGTCGGCGCATGGGATATCATCGGGATAACCGGCCAGACATCAATGTCTTTATCAATGATTACTTCCTGGCAGGGGGCGTCATTTACCACCTTGGGCGGGATAGGGTGATTCAACGCCTCAATACATTTCCTTTTAAACGCCCTGGGGTCATCCGTTCCAAACAATCGAATAGCCCTCTCCTCAGAAGCAAACAGGTTAGTAAATAGTCTGCCATTAGGATAACCCTTGACGTTATTAAACATAATGGGTAATGCCCCATCGAAGTGCTTCTGTATAGCTGCCATTTCTAATTCCGGATTTATCTCGGTGTCGGTTATTAGTAACTCATCATTCTTTTCCAGATCCTTCAGAGTGGACCTCAGTGTAGTAATGTCTATCATTTGTCCCGTAACCTCCTTATGCGAGCTATTGGTAAAACGGTATTCTAGCACCATTTGATTAACAATACAATCATCTTGCGAGATTACCACTTACATTTGGGCTTGAGGGCCAAATTATGAGGCTGAGAACCAGCCTAAAAGTTCTGCCTATTGATACCCCTAATCCCCTGATGTTAGTATAGCCACAGGGTTTTGTGCTCCGTTCTAATGCGTATCCGAGACTTTGAATTTAACCTGCGCGAGTTAGCCGGGTCGATGGGTGATTTTGGCACCCTTTTCCCGCTGGCTATCGGCTATTTTGCGGTCAATGGCCTCAATCCGGCGGGCCTCCTGGTGATGATGGGGCTGGCGAATATTGTCACCGGTATTATCTATCATCTCCCCATGCCTGTTGAACCCAAGAAGGTGCTGGCAGCGGTAGCCATCTCTCAGAGGTGGCCTCCGTCTTTAATCTATGCTTCGGGCTTTGGCACCGGTGTGATATGGCTGATACTCGGCTTCACCGGGCTGATTCAGAAAATAGCCGCCATTACGCCGAGAAGCGCCGTGCGGGGTATTCAGATAGCCCTGGGTATAATGCTGGCTATTCAAGGGTTCAAGATGGTCTCCACCGGCTGGATACTGGGTATTATTTCCATACTTATCGTGATACTGCTGCGCAAAAGCAAATACGCCCCGGCGGCTGTTGTCCTTATCGTGCTGGGGATTGCGGTCGTGGGGGTAAAGGGTGAGCTTGGTGGGGTAGTTCGTTTTGGTTTTGCCCTGCCGCCAGTTACCTTCTTCAGTTTACCGCAGGTATGGACCGGATTGGTGCTTGCCGGCTTTGCCCAGGTAGCCCTGACGACTACCAATGCGGTTATTGCTACCAGTGCCCTCATCAAGGATTACTTTCCGAATAAACCCGTGTCTGAGAAACGACTGGCGTTGAACCACGGTGTTATGAATGTGGTGGCTCCTTTCTTTGGCGGAATGCCCATGTGCCACGGTTCGCAGGGGCTGGCAGGTCAGTATTACTTCGGGGCGAGAACCGGAGGCACCAATATTATGGAGGGATTGATAGAGATATGCCTGGGCCTCTTCATGGCGGGCTCAATTGCCACCCTGTTCTCTCTCTTTCCCCAGGGCATTATCGGTGCCATGCTGTTTCTGGTAGGTATCGAGCTCACCAGGTTCGCCAGAGACATCAAGCTTAATGAAACTCCTATAATAGTGCTTACCGTAGTGCTGGCGCTGCTGACCAATATGGCTATTGGGTTTGTGGTAGCCCTGCTGGTATTCCACGGCATGCGCCGATTTGGACGGGGACGTAAATATATCGACTGGATGGCTGGCTCGTAGATACCTCCCAAATTGATATGAAACCCGAGCCGACTTGACGCATGATTAGCGCTGACTTAAACTTAGTTTTATTAAAGGCAGGTGGAGCAGATGTTTAAAGCCACCATGGTTAAAAACAATGAGGTGAGGAGATTATGGAAGGACAAATATTAAAGGTAGATTTATCCAACAGGTCTTATGAGGTTGAAAAGCTGCCGGGCGACATACTGAGGAAGTATATCGGTGGCCGGGGGCTGGGGGCACACCTCCTTTATAATAGGGTTAGCCCTGGCATCGACCCTTTAAGCGAAGAAAACCACCTCATCTTCGCCGCTGGCCCGGGAAGCGGAACCGATTTGTTCTTCGGAGCTAAATCAGCGGTCATCACTAAATCGCCGCTGACCAACATTTACCTCTACACTATAAGCAGCGGCACATTTAGCCATCAGTTGAGAAAAGCCGGATTCTGGGCGCTGGATATAGTCGGTGCTGCCGATTCCCCCGTTTATCTGGCGATAAACAATGGGGATGTATCATTTGTTGATGCCGCCGATTTATGGGGCATGGAAGTCGGACGGGCACAGGAGTTGATGATGGGAGGTCGGCCGTATAACAAAGCGGCTACGGTGGCTATTGGTTCGGCTGGCGAGAAAATGGTGGTGCTGGCGGCTATCATGGCTGACGGTTATACCTACCGCGCTTTTGGCCGGGGAGGTGCCGGTGCCGTCATGGGGTCCAAGCGCCTGAAAGGGATAGTGGCCTCCGGCGACGGAGTAATAGAGCCGGCTGACAAGGAAGGTTTCAGGGCTGTTAAGAGGGCCATAACTGAAAACATAAAG
>JAHJRU010000062.1 GCA_018830745.1 Chloroflexota bacterium | reverse complement strand
TGGATTCGACTCCTTTGTGTCCACCGGAGCCGCTGTCCTGGCGGATACGGATTTTACCCAGCGGAAGGTCAAGGTCGTCATGGATGATGATAAGGTCGCCCAGGTCAACATTGAACTTCCTGACCAGCCGGCTGACCGATTCTCCGCTCAGGTTCATATAGGTCTGCGGCCTGGCTAGCAATACCTTAATACCCTCCACATCTCCGGTGCCGGTGCGGGCTTTACCCTGGTTTTTATCAAATCTGATGCCGTGTGTCCGGGCGAAACGGTTGAGGCACATAAAGCCGATGTTGTGGCGGTTGTTGGCGTAGCTTTGCCCCGGGTTGCCCAATCCTGTAATTAGCTTCATATCAGCCTTTCTCTTCCAGGAGGCGTAGGAACTCCTCTTCGGTGAGCTGCCTGGTGCCCAGCGCCTGAGCCTCGGCCAGTTTGGAGCCGGGGTTGGCGCCGACCACCAGGTAGCTGGTCTTCCGGCTGACGCTGCTGCCGGTGTTACCGCCGAGGGCTTTAATGCGTGTCTCGGCTTGCTGCCGGCTGAAGGCGGCCAGTGTGCCGGTGATGACAAAGTGCTGGTCAATCAACGGCAGATCCTCCGGCTTCTTGGCTGCTTCCTCCATTTTTACTCCGGCTTCTTTCAGCTTCCTGATGATGTTCATATTCTCTTCCTGATGGAAGAAGCTGATTACGCTGTCGGCCGTCTCGGGTCCGATGGCGGGAACTTCCATTAGTTTCTCTCTGGAGGCATTGGACAGCGCTTCGATACTGTGAAATTCACGGGCCAGAATTACGGCGGTCTCGCCGCCAACGTGCCGTATCCCCAGAGCAAAAATGAGCCGGGCTAGTGGCCTGTCTTTACTTTTATCGATGCCTTCTAGCAGGTTATTGACGCTTTTTTCAGCCATTCTTTCCAGGCTTAGTAGTTGCTCCCTTTTATCCTTGAGGTAATAGAGGTCAGCCACGTCCCTGACCAGTCCCTCATTTAGCAGGATAGCGCTCATGGATTCGCCTATGCCCCGGATGTCCATCGCCCCCCGGGAGGCAAAGAGCCCCAGCCGTTCTTGAACCTGTGCCGGGCAGGTGGCATTGGAGCAGTAGTACATTACCTCGCCTTCCGGTTGTATCACCTCGGCTCCACATACCGGGCAGGCCGGGCGCCCCTTCTGGCTATCATATACTTTCTCCAGCAGGCTGAATTCCTTTTCCTGTCCGGTGCGCTTGCTGGTGATAGGACCTACCACCTCGGGTATCACCTCGCCGGCTCTCTGCACGATGACTGTATCACCTTCACGGATATTCTTGCGCCGGATATCGTCCTCATTGTGCAGGGCGGCTTGTTTGATGGTCACGCCGCCTACGGAGACCGGCTCAAGAATGGCATAGGGGTTGAGAGTGCCGGTTCTGCCCACGCTTATTCCGATTTCCTTTAGGATGGTGGTGCCCTGAATGGCGGGAAATTTATAAGCTATGGACCAGCGGGGCTCATGCCCGATGTTTCCCAGTCGATTCTGGAGGTCGAGAGAATCTACTTTAGCCACAATGCCATCGGCTTCGTAAGGCAAACTTTCCCTTTGTTCCACCCAGGTGTGGTGGTATTCCTCCACCTGCGCAATGCTGGAGAAGAAAGCGTTATTGGGGTTTATCTTGAAGCCCAGAGATTGGAGATATTGCAGTCTTTCCCAGTGCGTGATGGGAATGGCTTTGCCTTCGGCGTCACCCAGGGCGTAAATGTAAATGTCCAGCGGACGCCTGGCGGTAATGCGCGGGTCAAGCTGGCGCACCGAACCGGCGGCGGCGTTTCTGGGATTGGCGAATAAGGGTAGCCCCTCAGCCGCCCGCTCTTCGTTGAGCTTTTTAAATCCGGCTTTGGGCAAAAATACCTCCCCCCGGACCTCAAACCGGGGTGGGGCTTCCCTGGATACTGAGAGCGGAATACTCCTGACGGTCTTCAGGTTTTGGGTAATATTTTCCCCGCGGAAACCGTCGCCGCGGGTAGCCCCGGTAAACAACTGTCTGTCCACGTAGGTCAGGGCTACCGCCAGTCCGTCAACCTTGTGCTCGCAGACTAGGTTAAACGGCTTATCGTTTGCCAGTCTGGTGG
>JAHJRU010000061.1 GCA_018830745.1 Chloroflexota bacterium | reverse complement strand
CGTGCCATAGAGTTTGACCCGGCAACAGGCAAGGTGGTGTGGAACAGCGGGGGATTCGAACGTGAGTTTTCTCCGGTAAGGGACGCCAACCGGTTGCCTAACGGCAATACCCTGATTACCGCCACAACGAAGATAGTTGAAATTACCGCTGAGGGAGAAGTTGTCTGGCAGCTCAGATTAAAAGGCGTGACTTTGGGAGGGGCAGAAGGGTCAAGACTGGGATTCTACAAAGCGGAGAGGATTAATATCCAGCCGTAGAAGCGCAGCTGGAGTGTGCCGGAAACATTGTTGTCTTACCACTAACCAAGTTTAAGTTTTTTCGTTATAAAAGTAAAGCGAAATCCAGCAAGGTTAGGGAGACACAATGCGATGAGGGATAAAGCCCTGGATATATTTCTGATGCTGTTCTTCGCTCTTTCAGGAGCACTGATTTTAATAATGGCTTTCTGGCAACCGATGGAAGTCCTGGATAGAATACTCACCATTGCTATTGGTTCATCTGGAATTCTGGGTGTGGCGGTCCGGGCATTAGTGCTTAAGTCGGCGCGCATCAGGGAGGATACCGGTTCAGAGCTGTTAAGGGTCTCTTTCGATGATAATTAGGTCGGGATACTATTTTTAGGGTTTGAGTGATAGAAGGCGGGTGGTAAGCCCGTTTTTCTTTATTTTATTGACCCAAAAGGGGTGAGCTTAATGCTGGGATGATGTTATAATAGGGATAAGTTAGTAATCGGGAGGCTTTTGCTCATGGACGAACTGAAGGTATTCAGCGGTAATGGTCACCCCGCACTTACTCAGGCGATTTGTGATTACCTGGACATACCTCTGGGCAAGTGCGAGGTCTTTGAGTTCAGCAATGAGAACATATTTGTCCGTATTATGGAGAATGTTCGCCAGCGGGATACCTTTGTGGTTCAACCTATTTGCACTCCGGTTAATAGAAATCTGGTTGAACTGCTGATTATGATAGACGCTCTTAAGAGAGCCTCAGCGGCGCGCATCACCGCGGTAATTCCCTACTATGGCTATGGGCGCACTGACAAGAAAGACCAACCCCGGGTGCCCATAACTGCCAGGCTGATAGCTGACCTGATTACCGTATCCGGTGCCAATCGGTTATTGACGGTGGATTTACATGCGCCGCAGATTCAAGGTTTCTTCAATATACAGGTTGATGAGCTAACCGCCCTTAATATACTTAGTCGGTACTTTAAAGATAAGGATATCGATAACCTGGTGGTGGTGGCAACGGATATCGGAATTTCCAAGCGGGCACGGGATATGGCGGAGAAGCTCAATACGCCTTTGGCTATTGTGGAAAAGAGGCGAGTGGGTAATACGGATGAGGCGGAGACACTTAATATTATCGGTGATGTGGAGGGGATGGTAGCTCTTACCGTAGATGATGAGATAGATACGGCTGGTTCTTTACTGGGGGTAGTTGCGGCTCTTAAGGAGCGTGGCGCCAGGGAGGTATACTCCTGTTGTACCCATCCGGTGCTATCGAATCAGGCTATCTCGAGGATAGCTTCCTGCCCGGTAAAAGAAGTGGTGGTATGTGATACTATTCCGGTTGTGGGTGAAAAGAAGCTGGATAAAATCACCGTTTTGCCCCTGGCTCCACTGCTGGGAGAGGCGATAAGGCGCATAAATACTGGTCAGTCCATAGGAGCTTTGTTTGCAGAATAAGGAAAAAATGGTGGAAGTATATCGTGCCGCCGGGGAAATGGAAGCCCAGGTTATCAGGGGCTTGCTGGAGAGTTACGGGATACCATGCCTGATGAAGTCCAGTGCGGCTCCCTCGGTGCATACCTTTGCTGTTGATGGCATGGGAGAAGTCAGGATTATGGTTTTAGAGTCAATGGCTGAGAAGGCGAGGATTCTAGTTCAGGGGGAAGACGATGCTCAAGTGGCTGGGCAGTCTGGTTGATTCCAACGAAAAAGAACTGAAGCGTCTGGCACCGATAGTGCCCAGAATCAATGAGCTGGAGCCGCAGTTTGAGCGACTCAGCGATGCCGAGCTGCGGGGTAAGACCGATGAATTTAAATCTCGATTGAAGGCTGGGGAATCACTGGACGAGCTTTTGCCGGAAGCCTTTGCCGCCGTTCGGGAAGCGGCCAGGCGAACCATAGGACAGCGCCACTTTGATGCTCAGCTTATAGGGGGAATCGTCCTTCACCAGGGCAAGATTGCGGAGATGAGAACCGGTGAAGGTAAGACCCTGGTAGCTACCCTGCCGCTCTATCTAAACTCACTTAGCGGTAAGGGTTGTCATCTGGCAACCGTTAATGATTACCTTGCCCGGCGTGACCCCTACTGGATGGCACCCGTATATAGCGCTTTGGGGGTAAGCGTAGCCAGCATTTATCCCCAGCAGACTCCGGATGACCATACTCCTGCCAGGCTTTATGACCCGGACTACGATTCCGGGGATTCGCGGTGGCATCATTTTCGTCCTATCTCGCGCCGTGAGGCTTATCAGGCGGACATTATCTACGGCACCAGCAGTGAATTCGGCTTTGACTATCTGCGGGACAGCATGGTGGCGGACCTGTCCCAGTGTGCCCAGGGTGAGCTTAACTACGCCATCGTTGATGAAGTGGATAACCTGCTGATTGATGAGGCGCGCACCCCGCTTATTATCAGCGCCCCCGATGTGGAGGCAGAGGAGAAGTATCACCTTTTCGCCCGTTTGGTGCCTCGTTTGCGTCTGGAAACGGATTATACAGTGAGCGAAAAAGAGCGCGCTGTAAGCTTGACCGATGAAGGTATCAGTAGTATCGAGCAGATGCTCAAGCGCGAAGGGGTACTGAAGATCTCTAACCTTTATGACCCGTCAAATTACTCCCTGACCCGTTTTCTTGATAGTGCTCTTAAGGCTTACACCTTGTACAGGCGGGACCGTGATTACGTGGTCAAAGATGGGGAAATAATCATCGTGGATGAGTTTACCGGCCGGTTAATGCTGGGCCGCCGTTACTCTGAGGGAATTCACCAGGCAATAGAAGCCAAGGAGCACGTGCGGGTTCAGCGGGAGAGCCGCACCTTTGCCACCATTACCGTCCAGAATTACTTCCGTATGTATGACAAACTGGCGGGTATGACCGGCACGGCGCTGACCGAGGCGGAGGAATTTTACAAGATATATAAGCTTGAAGTGGTGGTTGTCCCTACCAATAAACCTATGGTTCGTCAGGACTTTTCCGACCAGATTTACAAGAACGAGGAGGCGAAATACCGCGCGGTGGTGCGTGAGATTGAACAGTTTCATCAGCAGGGGCGCCCGGTGCTGGTGGGCACCGTCTCCATCGAGAAATCCGAGCATCTGGGCGAGCTGTTAAAGCGACGTGGTGTACCTCACCACGTTCTTAATGCCAAGCACCATGAGAAAGAGGCTAATATTATCGCGCAGGCAGGGCAGCCGGGGGCGGTAACGGTAGCCACCAATATGGCCGGCCGTGGCGTGGATATTATATTGGGTGGGAGCCCGGAAGATCAGAATGAAGCTGAGTGGCAGCAGAAAAACCGTGCAGTGGTTGAAGCAGGCGGGTTACATGTTATCGGCACCGAGCGCCATGAAGCCCGGCGAATTGATAACCAGCTGCGTGGTCGAAGCGGACGCCAGGGCGACCCCGGAAGCTCACGCTTTTACGTCTCTCTGGAGGATGATATTATACGCCGCTTTGGTGGAGACCGTATTAAGGGCATCATGGAGTGGGCGGGAATGGGCGAAGATACGCCGATTGAGAATACCCTGATAAATAAATCTATCGCCGATGTGCAGAAACGGGTTGAAGGTTATCATTTTGATATTCGTAAGCACCTGGTGGAATATGATGATGTGGCTAACAAACACCGTGAGCTTATTTACGGCGAGCGGAACAAAATATTAAGCGGCGCCGACCTTAAAGGTAACATCCTGTCCATGGTGCGGGAAGAAATGCAGGACATGGTGGCGGCTCATATTGGTGATGGGCGGGATTATGATTGGGACATTGAGGGTTTACTTGCTGATGCCTCTGCGGTTATCCCCTTATCACCGGAGCTCAATGCTGAGGCTATTTCCCAGATGAAACCGAAGGACATTGAGGAAAGCTTTATTAAAGAAGCCGAAGCCCTGTATGAACAGCGGGAAAAGGAAATGAGCCCGGAGAATATGCGGGTGCTGGAGAGGCTGGTAATGCTCCGCATTATAGATAGTCTGTGGGTGGAGCACCTGACGATGATGGAACAGATGAGGGAGCAGGCTGGCTGGCAGACCCTGCGCCAGGTAAGGGCGGTGGATGCCTATAAGAATGAGGGCTATAAGCAGTTTCAGCTGCTATTATCTACCATACGTCACGATGTGGCGCGGACTATATTTCACGTGAGTATTACGCGGCAGGAGGCTCCGGCACCGTCTGCCCCGGCGCCAGCCAGTAGCAGTAAGAAACAGCCGTTGAAGGTCGGCGGCAAGAAGATAGGTCGCAATGAGCCCTGTCCCTGTGGCAGTGGCAAGAAGTATAAACACTGCTGCGGAAAGTGAGAACGGAGGCCCCAAATGCTGGATAGAGACTCAATTGAAGAATTCCTGGAATCGGAGTTAGGTTATGCGGAAATGGGAATCCCATCCGATATTTCCAAGGGTGACCTGGTTGACGCTTTCTTTAACTACATCGAGACCGAGTATTATGAGTGGCTGAGGGAAAACTACATGGCCTTCTTCAATGATGGCGATCCGGACTGGGACTGGATAAGAGAGCAGATAGGGAGCTATGAAGAGTAGTGACGTGGCCAAAGTATTTCAGGATGTGGCAGACCTCCTGGAGCTTAAGGGTGAAAATCCCTTTAAGATACGTGCCTACCAGAAGGCAGCTCGTTCCATTGAGCACTTGCCGGTAGAGATAGAGCAGCTGGTAGCCGAGAAAAGGCTGGGGGAAATTCCGGGGGTGGGCGAGGCGATTACTAAAAAAATAGACGAGTTGGTCGCTACCGGCCGACTTGAGTACTACGAAAAGCTCAAAGCGGAGTTTCCAGAGGGACTGAGCACCCTGCTTGATATACCAGGTGTCGGACCCAAAACGGCGGTGCTGCTTTCCGGAGAGCTGGGGGTAAGTTCGGCGGACGAGCTGGAGGCAGCTATCACGGGTGGTAAAGTCGCCAGGCTTTACCGCATAGGGGATAAGACCGCCGAGAATATCCTGCACCAGATTCACGCCATGAGGCGGGAAGACCGGCGCATTCCTATCGGTGAAGCCCTGCCGATAGTGGACGAGATTCTGCTGCGACTGAAATATCTCCCCGGCGTGAGAAACCTGAGTCCCGCCGGAAGCCTGCGGCGTTTCCGGGAAACGGTGGGAGATATAGACCTCATGGCAACCGCTGATAATGCTAAAGACGTGATCCGTTCCTTCACTCTATTGCCGCAGGTTAAAGAAGTCCGGGCGAGTGGTACTGCCAGGGCCAGTGTAATTGTAGCCGGTGGACTTCAGGTTGACCTCAGGATAGTGGAACACGATGCTTTTGGGTCGTTACTCCAGTATTTCACCGGAAGCCAACAGCATAATATTCTCCTGCGGGAAAGAGCTCGCCGAAAGGGGCTGAGCCTGAGCGAGTATGGCATTACCAACCTGGATACTCAGGAGATGGAAAAATTTGATGATGAAGCCGCCTTTTACCACCGACAGGACCTTCAATTTATCCCGCCTGAGTTGCGGGAAGGACAACAGGAGATAGAGAGGGCGGAGCAGGGTACTATACCCGAGTTGCTTGAGATTGCGGATATAAAGGGTGACCTCCATGTCCATACTAATTGGAGTGATGGGCGAGATAGCATTGAAGACATGGCGCTGGCTGCCAGAGACCGGGGTTACCAGTACCTGGCCATTACCGACCACTCTCGTGGACGTGGGATTGCTCATGGGCTGGATGCGGACAGGCTGGAGCAGCAGATAGCAGAGATAGAGAATCTCAACCAGAGAATTAGCGGCATACGTATTCTCAGCGGCATTGAGGTGGACATACGGGCTGATGGCATTCTCGACCTGCCGCCGGAGCTATTGATAAAACTGGATGTGGTGGTGGCGTCAGTACATTCGGCCATGAACCAGCCACAGGAGAAGATGACGCGACGTATTCTTCGAGCCATAGAGAACCCGCTGGTGGATGTGGTGGCTCATCCCACCTGCCGCTTGTTACCTGGCAGGGAGCCGGTGTCGGTAGATATGGAGGTGATATTGCAAGCGGCGGCTAAGAATAAAACGGCATTGGAAATCAGCGCCATGCCCAGCCGGCTCGATCTCAAAGATATCCACATATACCGGGCGCGGGAATTGGGCGTCAAACTGGTAATCAACACCGATGCTCATAGCAAGAGGCATCTGGAGTTTATGCGCTTTGGGGTGGGGATATCCCGGCGAGGCTGGTGTGAGGCACATGACATAATGAACACCAGGCCGCTGGACGAATTTCTGAGCAGTCTTGAAGCCTGGTAACAGGGGTGTGAAGTGGCTGACGTGGAGAACCGGTCGTCTTATTCTGAACTCATTCCGAGTAGAGATGCCGGGGCGATAGCACATTTAAAGCAGGGCATCGCCGGCGGCAAACACTGGTATATTGCCTTGCTTGAAGCAATTGGCTTGTGGGCCAGTGCGGGAGAGACCTCCGATGGCCGTGATTACCGCTACCTCATTGATGGGGAGGCTTTCGACTGGCTGCTGCTGGCGGAGCGTTTGTGCTCGGCGGTTGATGGTTTATTGCCCGATGATGAGAAAACAGCCTTACTCTTTTATGGCGAACCGCCACTTGACATAACAGAAGAGAGATTTAAGGAGCTTATTGGGCACATCAAGTACCACCAGTACCTTAATTACTTCTATGGTATTACGGTAGAGGAGTCTTTAATTCTGGCAGTGCAGGAAGAGGTGAGGAAGGAAAGGTGTATTTGGGGATGCAATGAAGAAGACAGCATTCTGGATGAGGTGTACCGCCGGATTTATGGTGAAATTAAGATGACTTTGCTTAAGCATTTCCGCCGCGAGAAGGGATACCATCAACTCAGGTCTATCAGCCTGGCGGAGATGAATGAGTTCACCTACTGGCTGTTTAAGTATCGCTTGGAAAATTGTGATAAAGCCAGGGTGGCCAGTGATACCAAAAAGGGCTTGGACCGATTAATGGGGGTAGGACTGGTTCGTGGTCGGCGGCGGGACAGGCCTAAATGTAAATAGCTGGTCACTTCAGTCACTTAAATCTATCCCGCTGCTGTTTAAGTCTTTCCAGCTTATCCTTTCTCTCCACCAGTTTATCTCTCTCCTTATCCACCACGGCGGTTGGGGCTTTGCCCAGGAATTGCTCGTTGTTAAGCATGGCTTCCAGTCTGGTCACTTCAGCCTGCGTCTGGTCTATCTCTTTTTGCAGCTGCTCCCTTTCGGCTTCCATATCAACCATGCTGGCCATCGGTATGACTACCTCCGAATTATTGAGAACCAAAGCCAGGGTATCTTTGTCCGATGAGCCTTCTGCCCGCCTCTCCAGGACAGTAACCGGTTTTGCCCGGGAAAGAGTCTGGATAATTTCGGTGTGAGGGCTAAGAGCCGGAGCGAGCTCGCCGGCATAGACTTCTGCCTCAATCAACCGGTTGCTGGCTACTTTATGTTGAGCCCTGGCGTTGCGGATAGCATGGATTATTTCTATTACCGCTTCCATAACCTTTTCCGCCTGAGGGTCGATAGCTGTCTCATCGGCTGTGGGGTAGGGAGCCAGCATAATAGACTCAGTGGCTAAAAAGCCCGTTGGCATATGACTCTTTAAGGTTTGCCACAGTTCCTCAGTGACGAAGGGCATATAAGGGTGCAATAGACGCAGAGACGTCTCCAGAACATGAACCAGAACCGGGATGGGTGAAATCATGTCTTTTTCCTCGGCGCGGAGACGAATCTTGGCTATTTCGATATACCAGTCGCAGAATTCGCCCCAGATAAAGTCGTAAATCT
>JAHJRU010000010.1 GCA_018830745.1 Chloroflexota bacterium | reverse complement strand
TTCCTTTTGCTCCGGGCTGAAACCGGGTGGGAAATCCAGGCTGAGCACCCTCTTCAGTGAGTCCCATACTTCAGATTTAATACTCAAGCAACGCTGCCGGGCTTCACCAAAGGCAAGTTCCAGATAATCTTTGTCTGAAGGCGATACATCAAAAGCGCGGATATACGTGCGATAAACGGGAAGACAGGCGGTAACTTCAATCAGCGCCTCTTTCAGTTCTTCCATAGAGAGATTATTGGCCTTCTCGTCCTGCTGAATGACTTGGTGAAGGTAAAGTCCTAACCTACTTATTTCGCCGGGAAAGAGTTCCTCTATCACCTTCTTTTTCTTTTCGTAAGCAACGCTGCAGAAGTCTGAAGTTACCCCGGTCAGTTGAGAGTAGTGTTCTCTCAGTGCCTTTAGCCCTTTGTAATCTATAAAGAGGCTGTTTGCCTGATTTAGAAAATCGTATCCAGTAGTGCCACAAACAGGCCATTGGCCGGGTAAGACCTCGTTTCCACTAAGTATCTTTTCCGTCACCGTGTAAATACCAGGTTCTGACATATTGTCCTGGAGGCGGAGAAGGTATTCCTGTGGGTCATAGAGACCGTCAATGTGGTCAACCCGCAGTCCGCTAACCTTGCCTTCCCTAGCGAGGCGGAAAATTAATGTATGAGTCGCGGCAAATACCTGAGTGAGCTCAACCCGTATACCGATGAGGTCGTTGATATCAAAAAAGCGCCGGTAGTTAATGTCACTGTGTGCTGTTTTCCAGTAGGCAAGCTGGTACACCTGTTGCGCTAGCAGTTGTTCCAGGAGTTCAGAACTGGCTGGTTTACCCTTGTTCCCATTAAAGCTCTTGAGATTTCCTCCGAGGAAGTTTTTAATTTCGGGGGAGGTGTTAAGCAGGCGGCGACACTCTTTTTTGATTGCCTGACGTTGCTTATACTGCTCAATGGTTGCTGCGGCGGCTGTGCTGGGGAGCGGGAGCAGGTTATTCATTGACTCAATTATTATTTTTAGCTGTTGCACTGCCAAAGTGCTGCCATCCAATCTCTCTTCAAGAGTGTCCAGATTATGAGATAGGACTTGACCGTAAGACTTAATCTCAAGAGGCAATCGGTAGTCGTAATAGCGGACAAACAGGTTGTTGTCTTCGAGCGCTAACACGAGTTCTCCGTTTTCCAGAGCATCTCTGTAGTGATGCCCCAAGATGGGCAGCAGGATTTTGTTTTTCAACGGGCTGTCTATAGGATTCCAGTTAATATCAAAGAAATCGGCGTAGGGAGACCATAAACCGCTCTCCAGGACATCCAGCCACCATGGATTATCAGGGCTAGCAGCCAGATGGTTGGGAACAATGTCCAGGAGCAGACCCATTCCGTGTTTCTTAAGTTCCTCAACCAGAGCTGAGAATTCCTCCTCGCTGCCAAGTTCCGGGTTGAAACATGTTGGGTCGGTTATGTCATAGCCGTGGGTGCTACCTGGCGTTGCCTTAAAGATTGGGGATGCGTATAAATCGGAGATACCCAAGCGGCGCAGGTAAGGCACTATCGTCCTGGCATCGGAAAAGCGAAAGCTGCTGTTGAACTGAAGGCGATAAGTAGAAACCGGTATCCGTTGGCTGGCCATCTAACTAACCCGTATTGACAACTGCTGTCCCAGGGCGAGGAACTGTGCAAGCCATTCCGCAGCCGTTTTATCGCCCTGCCGAGCCTTGTTTTCAAACTCAGCCCTGGCACTCTGCAGCATTTCGTAGTACAGGTTCTGTACCTTGCCCAGGTCCACGTCAAATGCTGAGGATTGGGTCAACGCTACTGCATCTGTTAGATTGTTTAGCAGGGGAAGCTCCTCCGGAGTGGACATGAAGCTCATCATTATCTTTTCCAGGGTATGCTGTAGCTCATATTGCATACCCTCAGCATCAACATGAATGTCCCAAACTGCGGCTCCATCCAGAAAGCCCTTGATACGCTCTACCTCGAAATTATCATTACTCAGGGCGATATGCAGATCGATGTCCAGGATGAACTCAGCAGCGGAGCGGAGAGACTTGGGCAACGGTGTGCCCAGGTCAGCCAGGAAACGCATAAGCGGAAAGTGATGTTCGTACAGTTGACGGTAGCTCGCTTCAATCTCTGACAATGTGGACTCCAGAATGCGCCCCAGTACCTTGCGCTGCTCGTCGCGGAAAAGTGACTTAAGGGAGTAGGAAGAGGTACCGAAGTGCTTGTCCATAAGCCGGATGACATCGGGAAATTCAGCTACGGAAAAGGACTGCGTTATTTCCCGTACCACTTCTCCGTACGGTTCTTCCCCCTGGTACCCACGAACCCCGGCGTTTATATTGTGGTCACCGAAATGGAGTACCCCGAAGGCCAACAGGTCAGACTCATGGGTAATCTCCGAGGACACTTTGGCCCTTCCCAGTGCCAGAGTAGCCTTGCCTGAAGCAAAGCTCTGATAGTCTTCCAGAACTATGGGGTAGCAGTAAATCTTCGCCTCCTCATTATATTCCTCAAAAAGTGAGCTGACAACAAAGTGGGCGGTGACCTTGGCCAGGTCCACCATTGCCGGTTTGACGAACTTTTCATAGATTTTGCGCCCGTCACCCTGCTGAGCAACGTTACTCCTGGCTGTCTCCATAAGTTGCAAGAAGTGGTCCTCAGTATCATCACCGAAAAGTTCCTGCGCCAGCTGAACCACCCTCCCGGCGTACTGGATTATCTGCACCGTTTCAATGCCGGAGAGGTCATCGAAAAACCATCCGCAACTGGTGTACATCAGCAGGGCATGGCGCTGAAGCTCCAGAAGCTTAAGCACGGTTACTCTTTCCGCATCGTTCAGCTCCCGGGTAGCATACCGCTTCAGGAACTGCTGGATATTATCCGGGGAACGGTCAAGTATTACTTCAATATATTCGTTGCGGGCAGCCCAAGGGTCATTCAGGAACTGGCGAGCCATTTCCTCATAGCGGGGAGCTATATCATCCCGTAACCAGTCCAGGGCGTTGCGTAGTGGTTCACGCCAAGCTTGTTTCCATTTCGGGTGCCCGCCGGAATTGCATCCGCAATCGCTGCGCCATCGCTCAATCCCGTGCGGGCAACTCCAGGAGGTGTTCTCAATAATCTCCACCTGGTGGGTGGGGGGATTTTTCTCCAGATATTCCCCATAATTGGTTATTGTTGCCAGGTTGTTCTCCTCAATGTAGTTTAAAGCAAAAGCCAGCGCCATATCCCCGAAGCGGTGATGGTGTCCATAACTTTCACCATCGGTGGCAATATGGACTATCTGAGGATGAGACGGTGACTCAGCAAAAGCACCGGTTAGGCGTTGGGCAAGATTTCGACCATTACTGAGCAACCCCTCAAAGGCAACACCGCGGGCAATAATATCATCATAGAAGAAGATACTGAGCTTGCGCCCCGAGGGCAGCTGCAGTTCGTAGGCCATCGTGGGGTCAATATGTCCGCCACTGACGTCACTCCAGGCATCGCTGCCGATTTGGCGTACTTTACCAGCCTGATGGGGAGCAAGTATAGTAAAGCTTATCCCCAGCTCAGCCAAGATGTCCAGGGTTTCCAGGTCGACAGCAGTTTCGGGAAGCCACATTCCTTCCGGCTGGCGGCCAAAACGGTGCTCAAAATCCCGGATTCCCCAGAGCACCTGGGTATATCTATCGGCATGGTTGGCCAGGGGCATAATTATATGGTTGTAAGCCTGCGCCAGGGCTGAACCGTGCCCGGAAAAGTTCGGCTGGCTTGACTGGTCGGCATCGAGAACCGCCTGGTAAACATCAGGGCTATTCTCTTCCATCCAGGCAAGAAGCGTTGGCCCAAAATTGAAGCTAATCTTAGCATAATTGTTAACAATTTTAACTATCCAATCCTCATCATCGAGAATACGTGAGGTAGCATTGGGAGCATAGCATTCGGCAGTGATTCGCTCGTTCCAATCATGGTAGGGATAAGCGGAATCCTGCCATTCAATAGATTCCAGCCAGGCGTTCTCACGCGGCGGCTGGTAGAAATGACCGTGAATACAAACGTAGCGTTCCATTCAAATCTCCTCAGTTCGGACGAAAAGGGCAAATGCTTCCGAACTCAATGGAATAGTAGCCTTACCCTTCGAGCAAATATGCTGCCCGACCGTACTGCCGCCCCCCTGCCACCGCTCTTCTGCCGAGTCGAACAGCTTACTCCAGTTTCCTGCCGGAAATGATAAGGGAGCCGATATCCGGTCATCACCGAAGTTAAAAACCATAAAAACCTCATCGTCTCCGTTCCATCGGTGAACCATCATTACTTTATTTTCTTCGTCACCGCTTACTTCCTGAGACTTTTTACTGAGTTTGGACAGGATAGGATTCTCCTTGCGCAGCCGAATTAGCTCCCGATAGAACTCCAAAAGAACCCGGTGATGCCCTTCGTGGCGTAATTGATGGTCTATTTTAGCACATTGAAAGGTGGCTTCGTCCTGCGGGTCGGACAGCTCGCCCAGCCAGTTGAAAGCGGCAAACTCCTCCCGTCTTCCCCGGCGCACTGCTTCAACCAGTGCTGACTCAGAGTGGCTGATAAAGTAGGGGAAGGGGGCCGTCTCGCCGTATTCCTCCCCCATAAAAAGCAGGGGAATGAACGGTGAGAGCAAGACGGTGCCGGCGGCCAGTTTTAATGCTTCAAAGGAGACCGTCCGGCTCGGGCGTTCCCCCAGCAGGCGGTTGCCTACCTG
>JAHJRU010000060.1 GCA_018830745.1 Chloroflexota bacterium | reverse complement strand
CACTTTAGCGTAGCCTTCAGAAAGCTCGAGCAAGCTGAAGCCCAGCAAACGCGGGTAAGGAGCGTTTTCTAAAGAAGCCCTGAGTTCGTTTGTGACATTATTCATAAATCATTACTCCTATTTAGCCGAGTTAGGCGCATTATATGTTCGAATGCTCTAGGATTCAAGCATTATCTGAACGTTAAAACCTACCCTCGTAAAAGAAGTCTTAAATAATGGGCCTTCGTATCTGTAGATTTCTGGATATCCTGGCCCTGGCAACTAAATATGGACGGTATGGCTACCGGAGGATAACGGCCTTGTTAAACAATGAGAAAGGATGGAGAGTGAATTATAAGATAGCTGAAAGGATCTGGCGAAGGGAATGACTGAAAGTGCCCAAGAAACAACCTAAACGGAGCAGGTTATGGCTGAATGATGGCTCCTGTATTCGGCTCAGACCGGAGCACAGGGACCACTATGGAGCTATGACTTCGTGGCGGCAAGAACAGCGGATGGCAGAGCTTTCAGGATACTAACCATACTGGATGAGTACAGCAGAGAGTATCTGGCAATGAGAGTTGCCAGTGGTATTACCTCACAGGATGTTATTGACCAGTTGTTCAACCTGTTCTTCTTCAGGCGGATACCGGAGTATATACGATCAGACAATGGCCCTGAGTTTACAGCCATGGAAATACGCAAATGGCTTAATAGGCTAGGTGTTAAAACCCTTTTCATTGAGCCGGGTAGTCCCTAGGAGAAAGGTTATATTGAATCCTTTAACGGCAAGATCGGAGATGAACTGCTTGACCTGGAAATCTTTACGACATTGACAGAAGCCAGGATATTGATTGAGCAGTGGAGGAGGGAGTATAATCACTTCGGATCGGGCTGATATCTTACTTGATTAGTATCTCAGGTTATGCTATCAGTATAGTGTCCAATCTCTGAACAGGAGGCGATACCGATGAGCGGTCCTCTGGATGGAATCAAAGTAGTCGAGATAACGCAATTCCAGAATGGTCCGATTTGCGGGCGGATACTGGGCGACCTGGGTGCCGATGTTATCAAGGTAGAGCCCAAAACCGGCGATCCGGCAAGAGGCTTTATGGCTATCATTGGTGTGTCCCTGGGACTCAAGGGCCGAAACTTCTACTTCGAATACAATAACCGCAATAAACGCGGTATTGTCCTGGATTTAAAAACCGAAAAGGGTAAAGAGGTATTTTTCAAGCTGATTGAGCAGGCTGATGTATTCCACACTAATATGGCTATCGGCACTCCGGAGAGAATGGGCATCGGCTACGACGCGCTATCAGCTATAAATCCAAGGCTAGTCTATGGGCACTCCTCCGGCTGGGGAAGAAAGGGGCCGGATGCGCAGTCGTTTGCCTATGACTATGCCGGACTGGCCAGAGCCGGAACCATGAATATGTGCGGCGAGGAAGGAACGCCACCGCAGAACCTGGTACCGGGACTGGCCGACCAGATGGCGGCTGTCATGGGCGCCTTCGGCATAGTCACCGCCCTCTGCAACCGGGAAAGGACCGGAAAGGGGCAGCTGGTGGATAGCTCGCTGTTGGGAGCCATGATTGAACTGGAGGGGCTTGTCCTGTCAGCTCCCTGCATGCTGGGCGGGGAATTCCCCCGGCCAACAAGGAGCAAGGCGGGAAATCCCCTCTATAACCATTACCTGTGCCAGGACGGACGGTGGATTGCCATCGTTAACCTCCAGCCGGACAGATACTGGCCCAACGTCTGCAAAGCCCTGGATATGGAGGAGTTACAGGACAACCCGAAGTTCAACAGCCTGGCAGCCAGGGGCGAGAATTGCGAGGAACTGGTACGCATAATCGACGAGAAGATTGCCACCAAGCCCATGGCCGAGTGGATGGAAATATTCAAGAGAGAAGAGGTCATCCACACCCCGGTACAGACCGCCACCGAGGTAACCAATGACCCGCAGGCATTAGCCAACAACTACTTTGTCTCCTTTGACCACCCGGTGTTCGGCAAGACCAAGATGACCGGCTGGGCCTGGGACTTCGCTGAAACTCCCTGTTCCATAAGACGGGAAGCCCCGGAATTCGGCCAGCACACTGAGGAGATACTGCTGGAGATGGGCTATACATGGGATGACATCATCCAGCTTCAGGATGCGGACGCTATTTAAAGAGGCTACTACCTATCCGTGCGAAAGCAGGATTAAACCTAAAACCTCCGCCAACCAGAGGCAATCAAAAAGTATGACGGACTAGTGCTTTAAGGAGGCGAAAAATGAGCTTCAAAGTTGTCTCTACCTGCAATATACCCTTCGTGGTCAAAAACCTCGGCGAACGTTTTCATGCGCTGGAAGAGGTGGAATTTGCCAATAAGCCCTGTCTTACCGAAAATGACATTATCTCCAATGCCAGTGACGCCAATGCCGTGGTGGTTGGCGCCGAACCATATACCAGAAGGGTGATAGACAGCCTCAAATCCTGCCGGTTGATAGCCACCCCCAAGATGGGCTACGACAATATTGATATAGCCGCCGCCACCGAAGCCGGTATTTGCGTGTCCTGTGTTGCCGCCGTCTCAACAGAGGAAGTGTCTGACCACACCATGGCTCTGCTTCTGGCCTGCGCCCGGAAGGTGTTCAAAGTGGACAAAGCTGTTAGAGCGGGGGTGTGGCGCAGCATTCACGGCCCGGAAATGGAAGAAATCTGGCAGGGTATTTTACCCTTACGGGGACAGACCCTTGGACTGATAGGATTCGGTCAGATTCCCCGTGCCCTGGTGCCCAAGGCAAAGGGCTTTGGCCTCCGAGTCCTGGTCTATGACCCATATGTGCCGGCAGAGGTCACTAAAGATATGGGGGCGGAGACGGTCGGTTTCGACCAACTGCTTCAGGAATCAGACTTCGTTTCCGTGCTATGTGCCCTGACCCCCGAAAACCGGCATATGCTGGGTGCGGAGCAGTTCAAGATGATGAAGCCCACCGCCTACCTCATCAATACCGCCCGGGGGCCGCTGGTGGATGAAAAAGCCCTTTATGCCTCTCTAATAGCAGGGGAGATTGCCGGCGCTGCCCTGGATGTAATTGAAGTGGAACCGATTGTCCTAGATAACCCTCTGCTAAAACTGGATAATGCCATCATCACTGGCCATTCCGGCCATTATTCGGATAGAGCGATAGCCAATATCCGCCACCGCCCCTTCGAGGATGTGTCCCGCATACTTTCCGGAGAATGGCCCCGGGGATGGGTTAATCCCGAGGTGGAGGCAAAGTATCAAGCCAAGTGGGGTAACCCCTTTAGAAAGGTGATGTGACGACCGAGTCCAATGAAACCGCTTACTGAATTGGGGGAAAGTTTTTATGCCACACCTACCTGGTGTAAAGGACCTCATAACTAAAGTCCGAAGTAAGCAACAGACTTCTGTCTAACTGATACGCCGATAAACGAGGTTAAGCTTGATTCTGGAACAATCATAAGTTAACAGCTATAATATCATCGGGGATATATTATAAGGAATAAGGAAATATCAAGTTAAATGAAAAATTGCCGGCAATAAAAGCAATCGGTAAGGATGAGGAAATGTCAGAAGCGGAGTTTATTAGTCACGGACTGGATACGGTAGAAAAATACTACCAGGAGTATGGCTTTCGAGCCAGAGAGCTTAAAAAGCAAGGCAAACAGGTAATCGGCTACCTCTGCTCGTTAGTTCCCCTGGAGATTATCGCCGCCGCCGACTTAATCCCATTCAGAATTAAGGGCAATCCCCATGAGCCCATTACCAAGGCTGATACCCAGATGGAAACCATAGTCTGCCCTCTGATTCGCAGCTGCTTCGACATGGCGCTTAAGGGAAATTATGAGTTCCTGGATGGACTGGTCATCCCGCACACCTGCGACAGCGTTTCCCGCACCTACGATATCTGGAAATATAACCTGAATCTTCCCTATAACCATTTCCTCAATGTGCCCCATTCATGTGGAGAGCCATCGCTGGAGTTCTTCAAGGACATGCTGGATGTATTCCGCAAGAGCCTGGAGAAATTAACCGGGCGGGAGATTTCCGACCAGAGCATAAACCGGGCGATTCAACTCTACAATCAAAACCGCGCTTTAATGAGAGAGCTATATGAACTGAGGAAATCCGACCCCCCTTTAATCTCTGGCGTAGAGATGACCAAAGTATTGGTAGCTGCCATGAGCCTGCCGGTAGATGAGTGCAACACCTTATTAGCCGGCGTAATCCAGAAAGTCAAAGAAAGAAAAAACGGTCCAGTCAGGAAATCAGCCAGAATAATAGTCATCGGGGCTGAGGTTGACGATGCCGCCTTGATGGAGATAATCGAAGAAAGCGACGCCAACGTGGTCATCGACGACCTCTGCATCGGCACCAAGATTTACTGGGCTGATGTAGAAGTAACCGATAATCCCATCCGCAGCCTGGCAGAGAGATATCTTCTCGGAATAATGTGCCCTCGGACCTACCGGAAACAGAAGGGGACGTATCAGGAATACCTGGAAGAACGCTTCGGTCACATCGGGCGCTTTATCCGGGATTTCAAGGTCGGTGGGGCCGTACTATATATTTACCAATACTGTGACCCCTATGGCTTTGAGGTGCCGGCCACCAAGAGCTACATAGAATCTGTAGGAATCCCGGTCCTT